>CP181095.1:0-238558 GCA_052399835.1 Enterobacteriaceae bacterium | reverse complement strand
AATCTTAAATTATAAATAATAAATTATAAATTTTAAAATAATATCTATTGTTATTATTATTATTATTATTATTATTATTATTATTAATATTAATATTATTAATGTTTAAAATAATTTTTTAATATTTATGTTCTAAATGGTCTTTTCCAAAATATTTTTTTTTCTTTTTTAATATTTATAAACATTTTAGTAATTATATTTATTGTAATTAAAAATTTTTCAAAAATATTAATTTTTTGTCTTTTTATCCAAGCTTTTTTTTTTTTTTTAATAATTTTAATTCCTATTTTTTTATATATATTATAAGCAATTATTACAGCAATACAAGATTTTAGAGGTAATTTAAATAAACTATTAATTGAAGATTTATAATATAATTCAGATTGATTAATTATTTTTTTAATTATAATTATAAGATAATTAATATTTTTTTTATTTAAAAAATTAAATTTATTTAAATTAAATTTTTTTAGTAAACAATTAGGTAAATAACAACGTTTATTTTTGTAATCTAATACAATATCTCTAGAAATATTTATTAATTGAAAAGCTATACCTAAATTACAAGCATGGTCTAAAATTTTTTTATTGTATTTTTTAATAATAATTTTAGTTATAATTATTCCAATTACACCTGCTACATTGTAACAATATTTTAAAGTGTCTTGAAAAGTTTCATATGTTTGATTTTTTAAATCCATTGTAAAACCTTCAATATGATCAAATATATAAATTGGGGAAATTTTATATTTATAAATTATTTTTTTAAATTCATTAAAATGAAATTCATTAATTTTTAAATTACAATAAATTTTTTGAGTATTTAATATGAAATTTTGAATATGTAAATTTTTTTTATTTGTTTTTTTAATATTAAAACCTAAAATTTCATTATCAATAATATCATCACAATAACGACACCAAGAATATAAAATTGATATACTTTTTTTTATTGAATTATTTAAAAAAAAAAGAGAAAATTTAAAATTTTTTGAACCTTTTTCAATATCATTAATCATATATTCCAATATTTTAAAATTAAATTATTTTTTTTTTAATTATAATTTTTGAAGTTATTTTAGCTGAATTAAGAACACCAGGAATTCCAGCACCAGGATGTGTTCCAGAACCAACAAAAAATAAATTTTCTAAAATTTTATCTTTATTATGTATACGTAGTAAAGCACTTTGTAATAAACTTGGTGATATTGAAAAAGATGAACCATTAAAATTATAAAAAACATTATTAAAATCAAATGGAGTAAAAAATTTTGAAATTATTATATTTTTAAACAAATTTGGCATATAATATTTTTCTATATATTTAAGTATTCTATATTTTAATTTAGGACCTTCAATTAACCAATTAATATTAGAAACACTTAAATTTGGTACAGGTAATAAAACATAATAACTTTCACATCCTGGTGGTGCTAATGAATTATCTGTTTTACAAGGTGAATTTAAATAAATTGAAAAATTTTGAATTATTTTTTTATAATTAAATAAATTATTAATTATTTTTTTATAATTAGATCCTAAAAAAATAGAATGATGCGATAAATGTTTATAATTATATTTTACTCCAAAATAAATTATAAATAATGAATTACTAACATTTTTTTTACTTAAATAATGACCATACATTTTAGATACAAAATTTTTATTTAATAAATTTTTATATGTATTTATAACATCAGAATTTGATATTACTAAATTAGTTTTTAAAGTTTTACCATTACTTAAATAAATTTTTTTAATTTTTTTTTTTTGAACTTTAAATTTATATACTTTTGTATTTAATATTATTTCACCACCTAAATCTTTATATAATTTTATCATAGCTTTTATTAAAGAATATATACCTCCTTTAGGAAACCAAATACCTTGTTTACGTTCTAAAGAATGTATTAATGTATAAATTGAAGATGTTTGAAAGGGATTACCACCAATTAATAATGAATGAAACGAAAAAACTTGTCTCAAATATTTATTTTTTATATAACTTGAAGTTTTATTATATATATTATCTAAAATTTTAAGATTTTTAAATTTATGTAAAATATTTAATATATTACTTTTAAATAAAAAGGGTTTATTTATATATTTTCCATATATTTCACAAAAAACTTTATTTGAATAATTTAAAAATCTACGATATCCAAAAATATCATTAAAATTAAATTTTTTAATTTCTTTTTCTAAATGTATTTGATTATTATCATAAATAAATGTTTTACCACATTCCCAAAATATTTTATAAAAAGATTTAACTGGTAATAATTTAATATTATATTTTTTATTATTTTTAATAGATAAAATTTCTATAATTGCATTAGGATCTGTGATAATTGTAGGACCTGTATCAAAAATAAAACCCTTTTCTTTATAAATATTAGCACATCCTCCTGGTTTACTTTGTTTTTCAATTATTAAAGTTTTAATACCCTTAGCTTGTAATCTAATAGCTACTGCTAATCCCCCAATTCCTGATCCAATAATTATTATCTTTTTCATTTTAATAAAAATTTTTATTTATTAAATAACAAAAAATTTTAAAATATGAAATAGGTGGTTTTAATGTTATAATTTTCAAAATATCTAAAAAATTTATTTTTTCTAAATAAAATCTATTGATTAATGATTCTGGTAAATTATAAAATTTTTGGATTAATTTATATCTTTTATTTGATTTAATTAATATAAAAAATATTTTATTTAACAAAATATATTTTTTTTGATTTTTATAAATATTATTAGATAAATTATTAAATTCATTTAATATATTTATATAATTTAAATTATTAAATTGTAAAATTTTATTAGATAAAATTAAAGATATATTTAAAGAATATCCAGTTGTAGCATGAAAAAAATTACCACGTAAACCATTAAAAACAATATTTTTAAAAATTTTATTTTTAATATTTTTTAATTTTATTGGAATTATACCTTGTTCTTCTCTTTTTAAATTTTGAATAATCCATTTTTTTTTTATAATATATTTAAAAATATTTTTTCTTAATAAATTTATTTTTAAAACACTATTATTAATATAATGTGTATCTACTATTAACAAATTATATTTTGAAAAAGGAATGATATAAATAAAATGAAAACTTTTTTTTTGACATACATTAGAATCCATAATTATTGGGAATTTTAAATTATGATAAGTTTTAAAATTCCATTCTTGACCTAAAAATATTTGCAATCCTATTTTATCTTCTTTTTTAGGGTAATACCCTCTACCATCAATTATTAAATTACAATTTAAAATTTTACCATTATTTAATTTAATAAAATTTTCACCATATTTTTTAATATTAGTATTTAATAAAAGTTTATTTTTAAATTTTTTATTAATATAATCATAAAAAAAATTTGATTTAATACAAAAATAACCATTTTTAAAATTTTTAATATAATTTGGAAATTTTATTGTATAATTATTCCATTTTTTATATATTAATTTATTAATGTTTTTATTTTTAATTACATTATTATTAAAAAATG
This sequence comes from Enterobacteriaceae bacterium, assembly GCA_052399835.1. GTDB lineage: Bacteria > Pseudomonadota > Gammaproteobacteria > Enterobacterales > Enterobacteriaceae_A. The sequence continues at coordinate 235,042 of CP181095.1, read as the reverse complement.
ACCATGTATGATTACTTTTTAGTTTTTTTTTTGAATCAATTATTAAAATTTTAATTTTTTTTTTAAATAAATTTAAAGCAATTAAACTATTTGAAAAACCAGCGCCTATAAAAATTATATCGTATTTATTATTTATAAATAACATAATTTTAAAAAATTTTTTATAATATTATAATTTATGATTAAAAAAATAATTAATTTTATTTTTATATTTATTTTATTTTTTATATTTAAATTTAAATATAATCAAACAAATATTGAAGTTGGTTTTTCACCTGGTAATACAGCAGAAAATATAATTTTAAAATCAATAAATAATTCAAAAAAAACAATTGATATTGCAGCATATTCTTTTACAAATAAAAATATAGCAATGTTATTAATTAAAGCACATAATAGAGGAATAAAAATACGTGTTGTTGCTGATAAAAAATCTAATATTGGAAAGTATAGTGTTATAAAATATTTAAAAAAACACAATGTTAATATTAAATTAAACAATAAGTATTCAATAATGCATAATAAATTTATAATTATAGATAATAATTCTATTGAAACAGGTTCATTTAATTATACTAAAAATGCTATATATAGAAATGCAGAAAATGTTATTTTTATTAAAAATATATATAGTATAGCTAAAATTTATAAAAATGAATTTAATATTTTATGGAAAGAATCAAAAAAATTTTAACAAATATAAATAATAATAATTTAAATATATTATTTATAAATTTTATTTTTTATTAAATTTACGGTTAAAACGTTTTCTTTCATTATCCTTTAAATATTTTTTACGTAAACGAATAGATTTAGGTGTAATTTCAATTAATTCATCATCTTCAATAAATTGTATTGCTTTTTCTAAAGTTATCTTAATAGGTGTAATTAATGTTACAGCTTCATCTGTACCTGATGCTCTCATATTTGTTAATTTTTTTCCAGTAATACAATTTACTGTTAAATCATTTGAACGTGAATTTATTCCAATTATTTGACCCTCATAAACTTTTTCACCATGTTTTATAAATAATTTTCCTCTATTTTGTAAATTAAATAATGCAAAAGCAACAGCTTTTCCTTTATTATTAGATATTAATACCCCATTAGAACGTTTATTAATTTCAGTTTTACAAAAATTATCATAATGACTAAACGCAGAATGCATTAATCCTGAACCATTTGTAATTGTTATAAAATCTGATCTAAATCCTATTAAATTTCGTGATGATATTAAATATTCCAATCTAATTTGTTCTTTATTATATATTGCAATATTTTTTAAAATTCCTTTTCTAATTCCTAAAGATTTTATTATAATCCCTTGGTATTTTTTATTTATATCTAACATTAAAGTTTCAAATGGTTCTTTTATAATATTATCAATTTTTTTAGTAATAATTTTAGGTCTAGAAACAGATAATTCAAAACCTTCTCTCCTCATATTTTCTATTAAAATTGATAAATGAAGTTCTCCTCTTCCTGAAACTTTAAATATATTAGTATCTTTTGTTTCTTCAACTTTTAATGATATATTAGTTAAAGTTTCTCTTTTTAATCTTTTTAAAATTTGTCTTGATGTTATAAATTTTCCTTCATTACCACTAAATGGAGAATCATTAACATTAAAAAACATTGTTATAGTTGGTTCTTCAATTAAAAGAGGTGGTATTGGGTTAATATTATCAATATCACATATAGTATCAGAAATATTTAATTTACCTAATCCTGTTATAGCAACTATATCTCCAGCATATGCATTTTCTATCTCAATACGTTTTAAACCTAAATAACTAATTATTTTACAAATATTTGAATTTCTTGTTTTCCCTTCTTTATCAATAATAACAACTGGTTGATTATTATATATTTTACCACTTTTTATTCTTCCTATGCCAATTGTTCCTAAATAATTATTGTATTCTAATTGAGAAATTTGCATTCTTAATTTATCATTAATATTATCTTTAGGAGGTAAAACATGATTAACTATTACTTCCAATAAAGGTATCATATTTTTTTTCATATTTTTATAATCATTACCTGATATACCATTTATAGCTGATGTATAAATAATAGGAAAATCGAGTTGATCATCGTTAGCATTTAAACTAACAAATAAATCAAAAGTTTTATCCAATACCCAATCTGGTCTAGCACCAGATCTATCAATTTTGTTAATAACAAGAATTATTTTCAAATTATTAGATAAAGCCTTTTGAGTTACAAAACGCGTTTGAGGCATAGGTCCTTCTAAAGCATCAACAATTAAAATAGCAGCATCAACCATTGATATAATACGTTCAACTTCACCACCAAAATCTGAATGCCCAGGAGTATCAATAATATTAATACGATATCCGTTCCATATAATAGCAGTATTTTTTGAAAAAATAGTAATACCTCTTTCCTTTTCTAATTCATTAGAATCCATTATTCTTTCATTATTAATACTTTTTTTAATAAATCCAGATTGTTGTAATAATTTATCTACTAATGTTGTTTTGCCATGATCAATATGCGCAATAATAGCTATATTTCTTATATTTTTATTCATACTATATTCCATTAAAATATGTTATTTTTATATTCATATAATAATTGTAACTTTAATTAAATTTATTAATACTTATAACATATTTAAATATTTTATAATTTTATATAATTATTTTAAAAAATATTTTAATTAAATATTTTAAAAAAATTAATTTATAATATATATAAAATGTAAAATATAAAATATAAAATATAGAAAGAGAAAATAATGAATGATTTTATTAAAACTCATGTTGTAGTAATTGGTTCTGGCCCATCAGGATATTCATCAGCATTTAGATGTGCAGATTTAAATTTCAAAACTATCTTAGTAGAACGATATGAAAAATTAGGTGGTGTATGTTTAAATGTTGGATGTATACCTTCTAAATCTTTATTATATATATCTAAAATTATAGAAGAAATTAAAATTTTATCCAATAAAAATATTATAACATGTAAATTTAAAAAAGATATAAATAAAATTAAAGAGTGGAAAAACACCATAATTAATAAAATAAATAAAGGTATTTTAAGTTTATCTAATCTTAGAAAAATTAAAATAATTAATGGAATTGCTAAATTTAAAAGTACTAATTCAATAATTGTTGAAAATAATCAAAAAAAAATTGAAATTTTTTTTAATTTTGCAATTATTGCAACTGGATCAAGACCAATAAAGTTACCTTTTTTTAAAAAAAAAAATAAAATTATTTGGGATTCAAATGATGCTTTAAAGTTAACAGAAATACCTCATAAATTATTAATTATAGGTGGTGGAATTATTGGATTAGAAATGAGTTATATATATAGTTCATTAGGATCTAAAGTAGATATAGTTGAAATAAATAATCAAATATTACCTGAAGCTGATAAAGATATTTCAGAGATTTTATATAAAATAATGAATAAAAAATTAAATATAATGTTAAATACATCTATTAAAAATATAAAAATTAAAGAAAATATAGCATATGTTAAAATTAAAAATAAAAATTATATTAAAATTAAAAAATATAATAAAATATTAGTAGCTATTGGGCGTAAACCTAATACAGATAATATTGATATAGAAAAAATCGGTATTATTAAAAATAACCATGGTTTTATCATAGTAAATAAACAATTAAAAACAAATATTGATAATATTTTTGCAATAGGTGATATCACTGGTCAACCAATGTTAGCGCATAAAGGTATACGTGAAGGTCATATTGCAGCTAATATTATTTCTGGTAATAATCATATTGTTTTAAATAAAAAAACTATTCCTTCAATAGCTTATACTGATCCTGAAGTAGCATGGGTTGGAATAACTGAAAAAAAAGCAATTAAAAATAACTTAAATTATAAAGTTTCAATTTTTCCTTGGTTTGCTTCTGGAAGAGCAATTATTTTAGGAAGTGATATGGGAGTAACTAAATTAATTTTTGAAAATAATTCAAATAAAATAATTGGTGGAGCAATTATTGGAACACATGGTGGGGAATTACTAGGGGAAATTTGTTTAGCAATAGAAATGTGTTGTGATGTTGAAGATATTGCTTTAACTGTTCATGCTCATCCAACATTAAATGAATCTATAGGATTAGCTGCAGAAATTTATTTAGGTGTAATTACTGATTTATTAAATAATAACTCTAAAAAACAATAAATTAATTATTATATATTAAAAATTAAAATGTTTTACATTTAATACTTGAGCTTAATTGGATAAAGCACTCTTTCTAAAAGTTGAGATTTAGGTTCAATTCCTATCAAGTATATTTAATATTTTTAAATTGGTGACTATAACTCAGTTGGTAGAGTCCTGGATTGTGGTTCCAGTTGTCATGGGTTCAAATCCCATTAGTCACCTAATAATATAAACAATTGTTATATTTATTTTAAAATATTAATTTTAAATTATTAAAACGGTGAGTAGCGCAGCTTGGTAGCGCAACTGGTTTGGGACCAGTAGGTCAGGGGTTCAAATCCTCTCTCGCCGATATTAATTTTAAAAATTATATTTTATTAATTTTATATTTTAAATATACTAATAATATAAAACTATAATTAAAATTTTTACCAATAAGCTTTAAATAATAAGGATTTTATTTATAAATATTTTTAACTTTATTAATTAAAAAATTAAATGTATAATTATCGAAAATTGCAATATCTGAAAGTATTTTACGATTAATTTTAATTGATAATTTATTAAGTCCATTAATAAAATTACTATATGATAAATTTTGTTTACAAACTGCAGCATTAATTCTAATAATCCATAATTTTCTAAATATTCTTTTACGTTGTTTTCTATCACGATAAGAGTATTGACCAGCTTTTATAATTGCTTGATGAACAACTCTATAAACTCTAGATCTAGCTCCATAATATCCCTTTGCTTTTTTAATATATTTTTTATGACGATTATGTGAAACAACGCCACGTTTTATATGCACCATATAATCTCTTTTTAAAAATATTTATTTAAAATTTTAAATATAAGGTAAACAAGAATTTATTAAAGATAAATCCCGTTTAGAAACTATACTTCTAGAACGTAAATGACGTTTACGTTTTGTTGTTTTTTTAGTAAGAATATGTTTTAAATTTATGTGTTTTCTTTTTAAATTATTTTTTTTTTTAATAAAACGTTTATAAGCACTACGAATAGTTTTTATTTTATTCATTTTTAAATAAAACCTATTTTTTAAAAATATAAATATTTTAAATTTAATTATTTTTTGGAATAAGAATCATTAATAATTGTTTATTTTCTATTTTTTTAGATAATAATTCAACATTAGAAATTTTTAAATCTTCACAAATAAATTTTTTAATACGTTTTAAAATATCAATACCTAAATTTTTATGAATTATTTCACGTCCTTTAAAATTAATATTAATTTTTACTTTATTATTATTATCTAAAAATTTAATAATTTTTTTAACTTTAATATTATAATCATTATTACTAGTAACTGGTCTAAATTTAACTTCTTTAATTTGCATTGTTTTATATTTTTTTTTATTTTTTTTTAATAATTTATTTTTTTTGTATAAAAATCTTCCATAATTCATTAATTTAAAAATTGGAGGTATTGTATTTGAATTTATTTCAACTAAATCAAGATTTAACTGTTCTGATTTTATAATAGCTTCATTTAAACTAAATATACCAATAAGATTACCATTTTCATCATTTAATCTTATTTTATTTATTTGTATCTTTTTTTTATTATAGTATAATTGTTGTTTTTTTATAACTTTAATATTTTTCTCCATTATTTTATTAAAATAAATTTTAATTAATATTTTAAAATTTTTCAAGATAACGTTCTGCATCTAAAGCTGCCATACATCCTGTAGATGCTGAAGTAATAGCTTGACGATAAACTCTATCCATAACATCACCTGCTGCAAAAATACCATTAATATTAGTTTGAGTTCTATTAAATTCTTCATTTTTAACTTTTATATAACCATTTATTAAATCTAATTGACCATTAAAAATATCAGTATTTGGTTTATGCCCTATAGCAATAAAAACCCCATCTAATAAAATTTTTTTTTTATAATTTAATTTTTTGACATTTTCAATATTTATACTAGTTAATATTTCTTTATTTCCATTAAATTTTTTAATAATATAATTAGTATGAATAAAAATATTTTTATTTTTAATTTTTTTTTTTAATCTATTAATTAAAATTTTTTCAGCTTTAAATTTTTCATTTCTATGTATTAAATGAACTTCTTTAGCAATATTAGATAAATATAATGTTTCTTCAATTGCATTATTACCACCGCCTATAACTGCTACTATTTTATTTTTATATAAAAAACCATCACATATTGCACATGTAGATATACCTCTATTTTTATAAAAATTTTCGGAGGGAATACCTAAATATTTAGCTGTTGCGCCAGTTGCGATAATTAAAGCATCACAAGTATATGTATTTTTTTCACCAGTTAAAAAAAAGGGTTTTATTGAAAAATTAGTATTTTTAATATAATCAAATATAATATTAGTATTAAATTTTTCTGCATGTTTACGCATACGATTCATTAAAATTTGACCTGCTATATTTTTATCATCACCTGGCCAATTTTCAATTATATCTGTTTTTATTAATTGACCACCTTGATCTAAACCAGTAATTAATAATGGTTTAAGATTAGCACGAGCTCCATATATTGCTGCTGTATAACCAGCAGGACCAGAACCAATAATTAATAGTTTACTATGTTTATTATTCAATATAATTACCTTAAAATACATAATAAAATATTAAATTATAAAAATATATTTATTATATTAATTATTATAAAATATAATTATTTTATTTTTAAAAACCGGGAAATATTCCCCGGGTATTATATAAATTTATACACCTAAAATACTAAATTTATATCCAATTATTCCAATTATAAAAAAAAATAATATTATCCAAAGAGCATTTATTTTTTTTAAAAACCACATACATAAAAATGTTAATAATAATGGAACCAAACCAGGCATTAGTTGATCTAAAATATTTTGAATTGTTGTAATTTTTATATTTCCATTAGAATCATTAATTTTAGATATTACAATTGGAATATTTACATGTGTCCATTTATTTACCAAAGCACCCATTACAAATAACCCTAAAATAGATGCCCCCTCTGTTATTTTTTTCAATACTCCATTACTAATATCTTTAACAATATTTAAACCCTTTTTATATCCGTAAATAACACCAAAATATCGCATAGCTAATCTAATTATATTAAATGAAACAAAAAAAATAATAGGCCCTAATAAACTACCATTCATTGCTATTCCTGCACCTAAAGCAGATAAAATTGGTCTAATAGTACCCCAAAAAATAGGATCTCCAACACCAGCAAAAGGCCCCATTAAACCAATTTTAATACTATTAATAGTAGAAGAATTAATATCAGCACCATTTGATTTTTGTTCTTCTAAAGCTAAAATTACACCAATAATTGGAGCTGCAATATACGGATGTGTATTAAAAAATTCAAGATGTCTTTGAATTGCTTGTTTTCTTTCATTTGTTTTTTTTGGATATAATCTACGTATTGCAGGGACTATTGAAAAACAAAAACCTAATGCTTGCATACGTTCAAAATTCCAAGAACCTTGAAATAAATTAGAACGTATTATAACTTTATTAATATCCATAAAAGTAAGTTTTTTTACCATATATTTTATAACCTTTAATCTAATTCATTATCAATGTTATTATTATTATTAATATTATTATATTTTATATGTTTGATTTTATAATATTTAGGATTTAATTGTATATATATAATAGCCATTACAGTACCTATTATTCCTAATGCAACTAAATTAAAATTAGTAAATGCTGCTATAACAAAACCTGCATAAAAAAAGGGCATCAAATACTTTGCTTTCATCATATTAATTACCATAGCATACCCAACAACTACAATAATACCCCCTGAAATATTTAAACCTGTTGTTATATTTTCAGGAATTGAATTTAATATATTATTAACACTAGGTGATTTAATTGAAAAAATGAAAATTAACGATGGTATTGCAACTCTCATTGCTTGTAATATTAATGCTGAAATATGTATAAAACTTATTAATTTTAAATTATTTTTTTTAGCAGCATTATCAGCTGCATGTTGCATTACTATAATTAAAGTACGAATAATAATAGTAAGTACTTGACCTGTTGCTGCTAATGGTATTGCTAAAGCTATACCTGATCCAATTTTTTGACCACCTGATATAACTAAAATGGTAGATATAATTGAAGCCAATGCTACATCAGGGGCAATAGCTGCACCAATATTCATCCAACCTAATGATATCATTTCTAAAGTACCACCAATAATAAAACCTGTTTTAATATCTCCTAATATATATCCAATTAAAGTACATGAAATTAATGGTCTATGAAATTGAAATTCATCTAATACTGATCCCATTCCAACTATTAATGAAATAAAAAAAATCAAACAAATTTGAAATGTATTTATTTCCATATATATTTCCTTGTTATACAATAAAATTTTATTTTACTTACATTTTATATTATTTATTAAATTCATAATATTTAATTTTCTGTCATTAGGTAATTTACGTGCTTCTAATTCAATTCCCAATATATTTAATTTTTTAAATATTTTAATATCTTCATTATTTACAGAAATAAAATTATTTATTTGAATTTTACCTATTTTATATGACATACCCCCAATATTTATTGATTTAATAATTACTCCTTTTTTAATAATTCTTAAAACATCATTAGGATTTGTAAAAAGTAATATTACATTATCATTAGAATATTTTGGATTATTCCAAACACGTACTGCTTTATCTATATCTACAACATGTGATGTAATACCAGGAGGTGAAACTTGAATTAATAAAGTTTTTCTAACATTATCATTATTTACTTCATCGCTTATTACAATTATTCTATTAATGTTAGATTCTTTAACCCATCTAGTTACAATTTGCCCATGAATTAATCTATCATCAATTCTAGCTAATATAATTTTCATATGATTATTATTATTATTATTATTATTATTATTATTATTATTATTATTATTATTATTATTATTATTATTATTATTATTATTATTATTACTATTATTATTATTATTATTTAAATTGTATATTTTATTTTCAATGAAATTTTTACTTTTAAATAATTTTATTCCACCCTGACCTTTTTTAAGAGATATTAAAATTAATTCATCTAACATTAAACAATCTTCTCTAGCCATAAATAATTCAACTAACATAGGTATATTTACCCCAGAAATAATAACAGCTTTTTTTTTAATTAAAATACGACTAGCAACATTAAATGGACTACCACCCCATATATCTACTAAAAAAATTATACCATCTTTAATATCTAAAGAATTAATTATTTTATTATATTTATTTAATAAATCATCTGTATTTTCACCTGTTAAAAAATCAATACAAGCAACATTTTTTTGTTTACCTATTAACATTTCAGTAGTTAATAATAAATTTTTTGAAACAACACCATGTGCACTTATTATTATAGCTATTGTCAATTTTATTTCCTTTAATTACCTTAAATTACATTAAATTAATAATATTAATTATAATTTAATATTATTTAAATATTTTATTTTTATAAAATCCAATTTAAATGCCAATTTTTTAATTTTGATAATTTAACAGTTTGTTTAACAGCATCATCAAAATCTCCTATAAAATCAACAAGTTTATTAGTTTTAGCTTCTTTCCCTATAAAAATACGTCCTTGCCCTATTTGATTAACTTCTTTAGGTGTTAATTTTCTATTTTTTGATATTAATTTAATAAAATATTCATATCCCTTTTTAATATTTAACTCTATAAGTTTAGAAGCATAAGGTGTTAATGGTTTATTTAATTTGAAATTTAATAATGGAAAAATATTAGAACCATCACAATTAATACCAAATAAATTTAAAGTTTTTTCATAAGTATTTATTATATTAAAAACTCCAATAGAACCTGTAATAGTACTTTTATCTGCAATTACAATATTTGCTGAAGTTGATACCCAATAACCCCCTGATGCACTTAAATTACTCATAGAAACAATTACTGGTTTACCTGAAAATTTTAAATTTAAAATTTCTTTTCTTATTAATTCAGAATCAATAATATTACCACCAGGACTATTTATTTTTATAATAATTGCCTTTGTATTATTATTTGAAAGTGCTTTTCTTAATTTATTTACAATTATTGAACTATTTGTAATTTTACCATTTATAAAAATTACTGATATTTCGTAACTTTTATCAAATAAATTATTAATTTTATAATTATAAAAATTTAAAAATTTGAAATTATTTTTATTTTTATTATAACCAAAAATACTAATTAATTTTTTATTTATATTTATAGGTGATAATATTTTATCTACTAAATTTGCTTTTAAATAATATTTAGAGATATCTTTTTTTATAAATATTTTTTTTAAAAATTTATTAAAATTAGGAATTATATCATTTAAATTTAAATGTCTATTTTGTAATATATCATAAACATAATTTAACCATAATTTTTTTAACCATTTATTTTCTGAATTTTTAGTTTTAATAGGCATATTATCATAAATATTAGATTCAATTGCATTTTTATCATAACCTACCCTAAAAATATGGGAATTTATTTTTAATTTATTTAATAAAGATTTAAAAAAAAATTTATCATTATATAATCCATGTAAATCTATTATACCATTAGGATACATATATATTGTATTTGCAAAACTAGCTAAATAATATTGTGAAGGGTTATAATTATTACTAATAGCATAAATAGGTTTTCCACTTTTTTTAAATTCATTTAATGATTTTCCTATATACTCTAATGATACTTGATCTGTTCCTAAAAAATTATTTAATTTCAATACTATACCAATAATATTTTTATTTTTTTTTGCTAAACGAATAACTTTAACAATATAAAATAAATTACTTTTAATGTTTTTTTTATTTTCTGAATTAAATAATTTTGAACTAAATTCATCCCATAAATTATTAAAACTTTTACTTTCAACAATAACACCTTCAATATTAAATAATAAAGAAGTTTTTTTATTAATATTTTCAAATGGGTTTTTAATATTTATTATTAAAAATTTTATTATCAATATAATAAATATTGTTAAAATTACTTTTAAAAATATTTTTTTAATTAATTTTAAAAAAAAAAAAATGAATTTCATAATTTATAAATAATATCCATAAATGTAATTTATATTAATAATAATTTAATATTATTAAGATTTATTAAATTATAAATTTATTTAATAAATTTATAATATATATAAATTAATATAATAAATTTAATTTATTTCAATTTATTTTGTAAACGGAAATATTATGGTAAAAAAAAAAATATTAGTTACATGTGCATTTCCTTATTCTAATGGTTTTATTCATATTGGACATTTATTAGAACATATTCAAGCTGATATATGGGTTAGGTTTAATAAATTAATTGGTAATAAAGTATATTTTATATGCTCAGATGATACACATGGTACAGCTATTATGTTAAAAGCTATGGAAGAAAAAACAACTCCAGAAAAAATAATTTTTAAAATTTATAAAAAACATATATTGGAATTTAAAAAATTTAATATTATTTATGATAAATATTATTTTACTCATAATAAAGAAAATAAAATTTTAACAAATTTATTTTTTGATAGACTTAAACATAATGGTTATATTAAAAAAAAGAAAAGTAAACAATTATATGATCTTAAAAAAAAAATTTTTTTACCCGACCGTTTTATAAAAGGTCAATGCCCTAAATGTTATGCATTTAATCAATATGGTGATAATTGTGAAATATGTGGATCATTTTATAAATCAAAAAATTTAATTAACCCAAAATCTGTATTTTCTGGATTAAAACCTATATACAAAAAAACAAAACATTATTTTTTAAATTTAATTTCATTAAAAAAAAAAATAAATAATTGGATAAATTCTGGAACTATTCAAAAAGATATATTAAACAAAGTATTAGAATGGTTTAAAATTGGTATTAAATCTTGGAATATTTCAAGAGATAAACCGTATTTTGGGTTTAAAATACCAAATGAAAAAAAAAAATATTTTTATGTTTGGTTTGATGCCCCTATAGGTTATATAGGAACATTTAAAATTTTTTGTAATTATAATAAAAAAATAAATTTTGATAAATTTTGGTTTAAAAATTCTAAAGTTGAATTATATCACTTTATTGGTAAAGATATTATATATTTTCATAGTTTATTTTGGATATCTATATTAAAAGGTAGTAATTTAAGAACACCTACAAAACTATTTGTACATGGTCATGTTACAATAAATAATGATAAAATATCAAAATCTAAAAAAAAATATATAAATTTAAATTGTTACATTAAAAAAAAAAACTCTGATTTCTTACGTTATTATTATGCTAGTAAACTTTCTAGTTACACAAAAGATATAGAATTTAATATTAAAAATTTTATTAAAATAATAAATAATGATATTATTAATAAAATAGCAAATTTAGCTTCTAGAAATTCCTCTTTTATTAATAATTATTATAAAAATAACTTATCGAATATTTTAAAAAATTCAAAAATTTATCAAATTTTTATAAATGAAAAAAAAAATATTTTCAAATTATACATAAATATGAAATTTAATAAAATTATAAATGTAATTATGAAATTAGTTAATTTAGCTAATTTTTATATTAATATTAATAAACCATGGTTTTTATTAAAAAATAAAATATATAGTAATAAAATACATAATGTATGTACAATGGGTATTAATTTATTTAAAATTTTAACACTATATTTAAAACCTATACTACCTAATTTTACTTTAAAAAGTGAATTTTTTTTAGATATAAAAATAAAATGGATAAATATAAAAAAACCTTTATTAGGTAGTAAAATAAAAAAATTTGAAAATTTTTTTGAACGTATTATATAAAAATTAATATTTTTAAATATTATTATATTTTAATTTAAAAAATTAAATTATAATTAATTCCATATAATTAGACAAAAATTTTTTTTTCCCCTTTTAATTATAGTATAATATTTATAAAATATATCAGAATCTTTAAAAACATATTTAGGATTTAATTGCTTATTATTATTAATACTAATAGCGTTAGATTTTATAATATTATATGCAATTGTACAAGAAGATGCAAAACCAGCAATAATGATTGATTTTAGTAAATTTGTTTTTTTTTTTAAATAAATAATAGGCATACTATCTTGTTTTAATTGTAAAAAGTCATGTTTTGTCATATTTTTATAAATTCCTAAAAATAAACTTTTTGTAATACGTTCAGCAGCTTTTAATCCTTTTTTACCATGAATTGTTCTTGTAATTTCTTTTGCTAAAATATATTGTGCTTTAGGTTTTTTATTTTTATTAATATTTTTTTTCTCTTTTATTTCTAAATCATTAATTTTTTTTAAACTTATAAATGTTAATAATTTTAAAAATTTATAAACATCATTATCATTTATATTTATCCAAAATTGATAAAATTTATATGGACTTGTTTTTTTTTTAGATAACCAAATTGTTTCATTTTCAGTTTTACCAAACTTTATACCATTAGATTTAGTAATGAGAGGTAAAGTTATACCATAAGTTTTTTTTTTATAAATACGTTGAATTAAATTAATACCTGAAATAATATTTCCCCATTGATCAGAACCACCAATTTGCAAAATTACTTTATATTTTTTATATAATTTTAAAAAATCAAAACTCTGTAATATATTATATGAAAATTCAGTATAAGAAATTTTTTTATTATCATTATTTAAACGTTGTTTAATAAATTCCTTTTTAATCATTTGATTAATTGAAAAAAATTTTCCTATATTACGTAAAAAATCTAAAACATTTATATTTTTAAACCAATTATAATTATTTATTATAATTATATTACTTAATAAATTATTAAAATCTAAAAATTTTTCAATTTGTTTTTTTATTTTTTTTGACCAAATATTAATATTTTTTTTTTTATTAATTTTTCTTTCGTTTATTTTAAAACTAGGGTCGCCTATTAAACTAGTTGCGCCACCAATTAATATTATAATTTTATGACCACATAATTGAAATCTTTTTAATGTTAAAATAGGTATTAAATGACCAATATGTAAACTATCAGATGTAGGGTCAAAACCACAATATAATGTTTTTTTTTTATTAAATAATAATTTCATTTTATTTTTATCTTCAGTAATTTGATTAATTAAAAGCCTTTCTTCTAATTTTTGAATTATATTTAAATTTTTCATATTTATTTTAATGTTTTAAAATAATTAATAATTAATTTTAAAAATTAAAACTCTACATAAATAACATATTTTTATTTAAATTAAACATAATCCAAATAGATCCTAATATAATTATGAAAATTATTATTATTGTAAAAATTAATGTAATTAAATTAAAAATTTCTTGATTAGAAATATTTAAATGTAAGAAAAATTTAAAATGAACAATTATTTGTAAAATTGCCATTATAATAATTATAAATATATTAATTTTATTATTAAAAATTTCATATTTTACTGTTATAAATGGAATTATTGTTAATAATATAGCTAATATAAATCCAATAAAATAATTATTAACAGAATAAAATATATAATTATTATTATTATTATTATTATTATTATTATTATTATTATTATTATTATTATTATTGTTGTTGTTGTTTTTATTGTTATTATTATTTAAATAAATCATTTATATATATAACCTAAAAGATATATAATTGAAAAAACACAGATCCATATAATATCTAAAAAATGCCAAAATAAACTTAAACATATTAAACGAGTTTTATTAATTTTATTTAAACCATATAAATTTAAATTAATAATAATAGTTAAAATCCAAACTAAACCTATAAAAACATGAATTCCATGTGTAACAATTATTGTAAAAAAACTTGACATGTAAGCATTATAATTAGGTCCTAAATTATTTTTTATGAATTCATTTAATTCATTAAATTCTAAAAATATAAAAAGGCATCCAAATATAAATGTTATTAATAACCAATTAATTATATATTTTATATTATTAGAATTTATTTTTGAAATAGCTATACCATAAGTAAAAGCACTTAAAAGTAATATTATTGTTTCAATAAATACATTTTCAAGATTAAATATTTTTTTACATATTAAATAATTTACATTATTATTCATTAAAACTATATAAATTGCAAATAAACTTGCAAATAAAATACAATCACTCATAATGTAAATCCAAAAACCTAAAATCTGTTTAAAATTTACATTTTTATATTTATATTCTAAAAAATTTCGTTTTTTTTTAAAAAAATTATTATTTAACATATTTGTAACTCATTTTAAATTTTTCATTTTTAATAATATTTTCTTTAGATATTTCGTAATAATTTATATTATTAAAACTTTTTATAATTAATATAAAAATAATACTAATTACACAAAATATTGATAACCACCAAATATACCAAACCATAGAAAAACCTAAAATTAATGTAATTAAACTTATTATAAATCCTAAGCAAGAATTTTTGGGTATTTTAATTGTTTTAATTTTTTCAATTTTACATGTTTTTTTTTTAATTTTAATATCCCAAAATTCATCAATATTTTCAATTTTAGGTATAACAGCAAAATTATAAATTTTAGGAGGTGAAGAAGTAAACCATTCTAATGTTCTAGCATTCCAAGGATCACCAGTAGTGTCTAAATTATCATTTCTATTATAGATACTAATATAAAATTGTATAATTTGACAAAAAATTCCAATTAAAATTACTAAAGATCCTATAGCAGAAATAATTAAAAATGTATTAAAATTTGGATTTATATTTTGACTTAATCTACGTGTCATACCCATTAAACCTAAAGCATATAATGGGAGAAAAGCTATAAAAAACCCAGATATCCAAAACCAAAATGCTAATATACCCCATTTTTCATTTAATTTAAAACCAAAAAATTTAGGAAACCAATAAGTAATTCCAGCAAAACATCCAAAAACAACTCCACCAATAATTACATTATGAAAATGTGCAATTAAAAATAAACTATTATGAAGATAAAAATTAGCACCCGGAACAGATAATAAAACTCCACTCATTCCTCCGATTGAAAATGATATAATAAATCCTATTGTCCATAACATTGCTGAATTATATTTTATATTTCCTTTGTACATTGTAAAAATCCAATTAAATATTTTAACACCTGTTGGTATAGCTATAATCATTGTAGTTATTCCAAAAAAAGAATTAACATTAGCTCCAGCACCCATAGTAAAAAAATGATGTAACCATACTATAAATGATAATATAGTTATAACTATAGTAGCTAATACTAAAGATTTATAACCAAATAGTTTTTTTCTTGAAAAAGTTGCTGTTATTTCTGAAAAAATCCCGAAAGCTGGTAACATTAATATATATACTTCTGGATGTCCCCATGCCCAAATTAAATTTATATACATCATAATATTACCACCCATATCATTAGTAAAAAAGTGAGTTCCTAAATATCTATCTAATGCTAATAATGTAATAGTAACTGTAAGAATTGGAAATGATAATACAATTAATATATTACTACATAATGTTGTCCAGGAAAAAATAGGCATTTTCATTAAAGACATACCTGGAGCTCTCATTTTAAGTATTGTTACAATAAAATTAATACCAGTTAATAATGTTCCAATTCCTGAAATTTGTAAACTCCAAATCCAATAATCAACCCCAACTCCTGGACTATATTCTTTGCTTGATAAAGGAGGATAAGCTAACCACCCTGTTTGAGCAAATTCACCAATACCAAGAGATATATTTATTAATAATGCACTAAAAAAAAATAACCAAAAACTTAAAGAATTTAAAAAGGGAAATGCAACATCACGTGCTCCTATTTGTAATGGTATAATTAAATTCATAAAACCAATTATAAAAGGCATAGCCATAAAAAAAATCATAATAACACCATGTGCAGTAAAAATTTGATTATAATGACTTGAAGTTAAAAATCCAATTTTTCCAGATGAAACAATAGCTTGTTGACTTCTCATCATTAATGCATCAACAAATCCTCTAATAAACATAATTATTGCCATTGTAATATACATAATACCAATTTTTTTATGATCTAAAGATGTTAAATATTCTTTCCATAAAAATTTCCATTTTTTAAAATATGTTATAATTATTGTAATTATTAAAAATAATATAAAAACTATAAAAATTGTATACATTATAATTGGCTCATGCATTGGAATAGCATTAATTGTTAATTTACCAAACATAAATATTCCTTTTAAAATATTATACTTTAAATATTTATTTATTTATTTTTTTAAAATTTATTTATTTATTTGTTTTTTTGTTTATAATTTAATATTATCGTATCAAATAATTTTTTTTTAACACTCGAAAAATATTCAATAGAATTATTTTCACTTTGTTTATTTATTAAATTAAATTTTTTATATGTTAATTCTGAATTATTTAATATTTTAATTGATTTTATCCATTTATAAAAATCTTCATTATTTTCAGTTACAATAACATTGAATTTCATTCCTGAAAACCCTTTACCACTAAAACTGCTTGAAAAACCTTCATAATTACCAGATTCATTACTAATTAGATGTAATTTACTTTCCATTCCAGCCATAGAGTAAATTTGACTTCCTAATTTCGGTATAAAAAAAGAATTCATTACTGAATTTGAAGTAATTTTAAAATTAATAGGAGTATTTTTAGGAAAATATATTTCATTTATAGTGGCAATATTTTCTTCGGGATAAATAAATAACCATTTCCAATCTAAAGAAATAACATCAATTTCAATTGGTTTGTTAACATTAATTATAGTATTATAAGGATCAAGTTCATATGTTGTTTTAAAAGTTATTAATCCAAGTATAGTAATAATAATAATAGGAACTATCCATATTAAAAATTCTATTTTTTTTGAACTACACCAATTTGGTTTATATTGATTTTTATTTTTACTATTATATTTATAAAAAAACCATATTGTTATAAATATTACAGGAATTATAATTATTAACATTAATATAATTGATGTAAGTATTAATTTTTTTTCCAATAAACTTATATCCCCTTTAGGTTTTATTAAAAAAAAAGGGGCACTACTAAAAAAAAATAAAATTAATATCATTAAAAAAAATATTAATAATAATAGTATATTTCTTTTATTTTTCATTTATATGTTCCAAAATATTTAATGAATATAATTTATTTATATTATTTATAATATTTACATTATTTATATTTTAAATAATTTTAATAATATTTATTTTATATCAAATAATATAATTATTTTAAAACTATACCCTACAGGAATTGAACCTGTGACCTACAACTTAGAAGGCTGTTGCTCTATCCAAACTGAGCTAAGGGCATATTATATTGTTATTTAAATTTTTTAAATATATTAAAATATAAAATATTATTAATTATATGTATAAAATAAATAAATAATTAAATAAAAAAATAAATTTATAATTATATACTATTTATAAAATATTTGAAATTATTTAAAAAATGTATTATACTATGAATATTTAAAAATATTATTTATAATATAATATATATTTCATAATATATATTATATTAATTTTATTAACATTATAAATATATAATGAGGTAATTATGATTAGAATTTCATTACTTATTTTAACAAATTTACTAGTAGTAATTATTTTAGGATTTTTTTTAAAAATTTTGGGTTTACAAAACAATATTAATAAAATTTCATTATTTATTATGATTATATTTGGTTTTATTGGTTCAATTATTTCAACTTTATTTTCAAAATTAATAACTTTAAATTCGATTAATGGGAAAATTATCTCAAAACCAACAAACGAAATTGAAACATGGGTAATGAATACTATTTTAAATATTTCAAATAAAAATAATATTAAAATGCCAGAAGTAGTTATATATAAAGCAAATGATATGAATGCTTTTGCAACAGGAGCTTGTAATAATAATTCATTAATAGGTTTAAGTAGTGGTTTATTAAAATATATGAAAAAAAATGAAATAGAAGCTGTAATTGCACATGAAATTTCACATATTTCAAATGGTGATATGGTAACTATGGGATTATTACAAGGGATAATGAATTCATTTATTTTATTTTTTTCTCAAATAATTACAAGTTTAATATATAATGAAGAAAATATAAAAAATAAAAAATATAATTTTTTACAAAATTTTCAAACAACAATTTTTACATGTTTAGAAATTATATTAGGTTCTTTATCAAATATTGTGGTGATGGGGTTTTCTCGTTATAGAGAGTTTAAAGCAGATGCTTGCGCTGCAAAATTTGTAGGTAAAAATAAAATGATAGCAGCACTTAATAGACTTAAAATAAGTTCAAAACCTGTTAAAAATAGTAATTTAATGGCTTTTTATATAAATGGGGGTAATTTAAACGTATTAAATAATATATTTAATACACATCCATCATTAAATGATCGTATTAAAGCACTAAATAATTTAAAAGATATAAATCTATAGATAATATATGTTATATATATATTTATATATATATTATTTATATAATATATATATAAATATATATATAACATATATTATATAATGCATATTTATATATATTATATATATTATATATATATTATATATTTAATATTTTTAAACTTATTACAATTTAATAAAATAAATTAAATTTAAATTATAAAAAAGGAATAATAATAATGATTATAATTAATGGAAAAAAACGTAAATTTACAGGAAAAAGTTATAGTAGACGTTTACGTTTAAAAAATAAAATTCCAGCCAATATTTATGGTAAAAAACAAAAAAATTTAAATATTGAATTGGATCATAATTATATTAAAAATATTGAATCTAAAAAAAAATTTTATATTAACCCAATTATTATTAATATTAATAATAAAGATATTAAAGTTAAAACACATAATATTCAATGGCATCCATTTAAATTAAAAATTATACATATAGATTTTTTAATAATATAATATTTAAAATAAATATTATTAAAATATTAATATTATTATACTTAACATTTAAAAATTATAAATAAAATTTTATATATTTAAGGGATAAAATATGAAAAAAAATATTGTATTTAGCGGAATACAACCATCTGGAAAAATAACTATTGGTAATTATATAGGAGCGATTAAACAATGGGTTAAAATGCAAAAAAAATATAATTGTTTTTTTTGTATTGTAGATTTACATACAATAACCACTATTAAAAAAAACTTTAATTTAAATACTACTATTTTAGATACTTTATCTATATATTTAGCTTGTGGAATTAATCCTAAAAAAAGTATTATATTTTTACAATCAAATATCCTTGAACACACTCAATTAAGTTGGATATTAAATAATTTTAGTTATTATGGGGAATTAAAACGAATGACACAATTTAAAAATAAATTATTAAAATGTAAATTGAAAAATGTAAATTCTGGTATTTTTTTTTATCCAATTTTAATGGCATCAGATATTTTATTATATCAATCATCATATGTTCCAGTAGGTAATGATCAAAAACAACATATTGAATTATGTAGAAATATTGCTAATAGATTCAATAAAATTTATGGTTATACATTTAATATACCAAAACCATGTATATTAAAATATGGTGGAAAAATATTATCTTTACAAGAAACTCATAAAAAAATGTCTAAATCTGATAATAATAATAATAATATTATTTATTTATTAGAAAAAAAAGAGGATATTTTTAAAAAAATGAAATTAGCGAAAACTGATTCAGAGAATAACCATAAAATAAAATACAATATTAAAAATAAACCTGGTATATCTAATATAATAAATATTTTTTCAAGTTTAAGTGGAAAAAAAATAAAAGAAATAGAAAAAAAATTTGAAGGTAAAAAATATAAAGATTTAAAATATGAAACTTCAAAAATTTTAGTATATTTTTTAGAAAAAATACAAGAAAATTATTATAATATTAGAAATAATGAATCATTTTTAAAAGATATATTATATGAGGGTAATATTAAAGCAAAAAAAATTGCTAAAAAAAATTTATTAAAAATAAAAAAAAAAATTAATTTAATAAAATAAATTAATTATTTAATTGATTATATAAGTTGCTTTTTTCATAATTTTTGTAAATTTATTTAATTTTTTAAACATTTTTTTTAAATTTATATTATTTTGTTCTATAATTTTAATAATAGCAGAACCACATATTACCCCAGAAATACCTAATTTAATAGCATAACTAACTTGTGATGGTTTAAAAATTCCAAAACCTTGTATAATTGGAGATGAATTATATTTTATTAACTTATTCACTATATTAATATTTGGTTTATTTATTTTTTTTTCAGTTCCTGTAACACCAGGACGGGATAATAAATATATATAACCCTTACTGTTATTAGAAATTTTTTTTAATAAATTATCATCAGAATTAGGCGGACAAATAAAAACTTGTTTAATATTATTAATAGTTGAATATTTAATAAATAATTTTGATTCCTCTAATGGGAGATCAGCAATAAGTAAGGAATCAACACCTATTTTTTTACAATTATAATAAAAATTATTAATACCTCTATAGAATACTAAATTTGCATAAGTTAAAATTCCAATAGGAATATTATTATATTTTTTACGAATAATAGATATAATTTTAAAACATTTTTCAAGTGTTATTCCGGATATAAAAGAACGTAACACTGAGTTTTGAATAATTATACCATCCGCTAAAGGATCTGAAAATGGTATACCTAATTCAAGAGAATCAGCGCCTTGCAAAATTAAAAATTCAATTATTTTAATTGATATTTCAAAATTAGGATCTCCTAACATTAAAAATGGTATAAATGCACCTTGTTTTTTATTTTTTAAATTTTTAAATGTTTTTTTATAACGATCCATTTAAATTCCTTATTTCTCTAAAATATCATAAACAGTAAAAATATCTTTATCGCCACGTCCAGATAAATTTACAATTATTATTTGCTCTTTTTCAGGTTCTTTATAAATAATTTTAATTGCATAAGCTAAAGCGTGTGATGATTCTAAAGCAGGTATAATACCTTCATAATGTGATAAAAGGTTAAATGCTTCTAATGCTTCATTATCAGTTATAGAAACATATTTTACTCGTCCTATACTATTTAAAAAAGCATGCTCGGGGCCAACAGAAGGAAAATCTAAACCAGCTGATATAGAATGCGATTCTTTTATTTGACCTTCATTATTTTGCATAATTAATGATTTCATACCAAAATATATACCCAAACTACCGCAATTTATAGGAGCACTATGTTTATTAGATTTTATACTTAATCCAGCTGGTTCTACTCCAATTAATTGTACATTATTATCATCTAAAAAATCATTAAATATTCCAATAGCATTAGAACCTCCACCAACACATGCTAAAATTATATTAGGTAATTTTTTTTCCTCATCTATTATTTGTTTTTTTGTTTCTTCACCTATTATTTTTTGAAATTCACGAACAATTGTAGGATATGGATGAGGTCCAGCTACAGTCCCTAACATATAATGTGATGTTTTATAATTTGAGGACCAATCTCTTAAAGCTTCATTACAAGCATCTTTAAGAGTAGAGGATCCTGTTTTAACAGGTATTACTTTAGCACCCATTAGGCGCATTCTAAATACATTAGGTAATTGTCTTTTTAAATCTTTTTCTCCCATATAAATTCTACATTTTAATCCTAATAAAGCACTAGCAAAAGCAGATGCTACACCATGTTGCCCTGCTCCTGTTTCGGCTATAATTTCATTTTTATTCATTTTTTTAGCTAATAATACTTGTCCTAAAACTTGATTAGTTTTATGTGCTCCACCATGTAATAAATCTTCACGTTTTAAATATAATTTAGTTTTAGTTTTTTTTGTTATGTTTTTACATAACGTCAATGGAGTAGGACGGCCAGCGTAATTTTTAAGTAAATTTATTAAATTTAATTTAAAATTATTATCATTTAATGAATTTAAAAAAAAATCTTCTAATTCTTTTAATGGAGGTATAAGAATTTGTGGAACATATTGTCCACCAAATTCACCAAAATAAGGATTAAGCATATTTTATAATTCCAAAAATTATTATTCTAAAAATTAATAATTTCTTAAAGTATTAAATAATAAATTTAAAATTTTATGATTTTTTATACCTGGTTTAACTTCTATACATGAATTAAAATCTAATCCTATAAACCCTAAATTTATAGCTTTTTTACAATTTTTAATATTTATACCACCTGCTAAAATAACATTATTTAAATTAATTTCATTTTTAATTAAATTCCAATTAAATTTTTTTCCTGTACCACCATTTTTATTATCAAAAATATATTTTTTAATATATTTTAAATTTCTAATTGGGATTTCTTTATGTATATTTAATGCTTTCCAAATTTGTATTTTCATTGGTAATAATTTTCTTAATATATTAATATAATTTTGATCTTCATTACCATGTAATTGAACAGCATGTAAATTTAAATAATTGCTTATTTGAATTATGTTTTTAATATTTTTATTACTAAAAACTCCAACATATTTTAAAGGAATGTTAAAAATAATATTAAATGCTTTTTTAACATTTATTTTACGTAAAGAATTATTTATAAAAATTAAACCACCATAAATTATTCCATTTTTATATACTATTTTAATATCTTCTCTACGTGTTAACCCACAAACTTTATTTTTACCCAAAAGTATTTTACAAACAGAATAATTAATATCTTTTTTAGACATTAAAGAACTACCTATTAAAAAACCATTTACATATTTACTAATTTTTCTAATTTGAATATTATTAGTAATACCTGATTCACTTATAATAATTATATTATTAGGTATTTTAACAGACAATCTAAATGTACGTTTTAAATTAATACTTAAATCATGTAAATTACGATTATTAATACCAATAACTTTTGCTTTTAAATTTATAGCTCTATTAAGATCATCTTCTGTTAAAATTTCAGTTAATATACCCATATTTAATTTTTTAGCTATTAATTCCAATTTTTTATATTGTAAATCATTTAATATTGATAACATTAGTAAAATAGCATTAGCTTTATAATATCTTGCTAAATAAATTTGAAATTCGTCAATTATAAAATCTTTACATAAAATAGGTAAATTAGTATTTTCACTAGCTTTTTTTAAAAATTTGTAATTACCATGAAAATATTCTTCGTCAGTTACAACAGAAATAACATCTGCATATTTTTTATATATATTAACAATTTCAGAGATATTAAAATTTTTTCTTATTACCCCTTTAGAAGGTGAAGCTTTTTTACATTCTAAAATAAAAACAGTACGATTTTTATTTAATGATTCATAAAAATTACGTTTATTTTTTTTAATATTTAATTTTAAAAAATTTAAAGATTTTTTTTTTTTATATTTTATAATCCATTTTAATTTACTGGAAACAATATTATTAAGTATTGTCTTCATTATAATATAATTCCTTTTTTTTAAACGTATTGATTTTATTTATAATATAACCACTTTTAATAATTTTTAATATTACTTTAGTATTTTTAATTAAATTTTTTTCACCATATAATTTTAATAATAAACAAACATTAGCAGCTATAACTTCATTATATGCAAAATCACCTTTACCTTTTAAAATATTTTTGAAAATAACATAAGATTTTTTTTTATTAGAATTTAAAATTTTATTTAATGGATGTTTTTTTAATCCCATTAATTTTGGTTTTAATTTATATGTTATAATATTTTTTTTTTTAAATTCTGATATATATGTATTTGAATGAATAGATACTTCATCCATACCACCACCATGAATAACAGCTGCTTTTTTATATTTTAATATCTTTAATATTTTTGTAATTATTATTATTAAATTAATATTATTTACACCAATTAAAATTACATTAGGTTTAAAAGGATTAATAAGGGGCCCAATAATATTAAATAAAGTATTATTTTTAATGATTTTTCTAATTTTTATAATATTATTAAAAATTAAATTATATTTTGATGCTATTATAAAAAATATATTCAATTTATTTAATACATTAATTATTTTAAAAGAATTAATATTTAAATTTATATTAAATTTAGAAAGTATATCAAGAGAACCAGAATAACTAGAAATACTATAATTTCCATGTTTTAAAATTTTAATACCATAAATTGATGAAATTAAAGCGCTTGCTGTTGATATATTAATACTATTTATATTATCACCACCTGTACCAACAATATCTGAAAATAAATAATTTGGTTTTATAACATTTTTAATTTTTTTAGATAATAATTTTATTGAACCTAATATTTCTTCTATATAATAACCACGTATTTTAATACTAATAATAAATGAAATTATTTTTTTTTCATTTATTTTATTATTATATATTTTGTTAAATATTATAAAACTTTCAAATTTATTTATAAAATTAAAATTATATATTTTTTCTAAAATTTTAAATATCATTTTTACTCTTTAATAATTTATTTAAATATATTTAATTATTTTAATAATTTAAAATAATTAAATTTTAAACATTAATTTTAACATAAAAAATATAAATATAATTCATTATTAATTATTAATGAAAATTTATTATAAAAAAAAAACAATTGACATTTTAAAAATTATTTAATATAATATTTTTAATGTAATTTCCTCTGTAGTTCAGTGGTAGAACAGCGGACTGTTAATCCGCATGTCACTGGTTCAAATCCAGTCAGAGGAGTATTTTAAAAAATAATTAAATTATAAATAAAAGAAATTAAAAAATGCCTAAAATTAAAATTAAAGAAAATGAACCCTTTGAAATATCTTTAAGACGTTTTAAAAGAATATGTGAAAAATCAGGTATTTTATCAGAATTTAAAAAAAGAGAATTTTATGAAAAACCAACAACAAAACGAAAAAAAGCTAAAATAACAGCTATTAAAAGAAGAATTAAAAAAAATTTAAATGAAAATATTAAAAAAAAAAAATTTTAATTTTTAATCATAATTATATTTAAAATAATGGAAAAAAGACCTTATAGAAAAATTTCTAAAGATTTTATTAAAAATTTAATAAATATTACTGATTTAGTCAATTTAATCAATAAAAATATAACTTTAAAAAAAAAAGGGAAATATTATTTTGCTCATTGTCCTTTTCATAATGAAAAAACTCCTTCTTTTACTGTAAATAATGAAAAAAAATTTTATTATTGTTTTGGTTGCAATATATATGGTAATGCTATAGATTTTTTAATGAATTACGAAAAGCTTACATTTTTTGAAAGCATAAAAGAATTATCAATAATAAATAATTTAAAAATTATTTATGAAAATAACATAAATCAAAATCAAAATCAAAATCAAAATAAAATAACAAATAAAAAATATTTATATAAAGTAATGGGAAAAATTAAAAATTTATATCATAAAAATTTATTTGAAATAAGTGGAATTAAAGCATTGAATTATCTTAAAAATAGGGGTATAAAAGAAAATACAATTAAAAAATTTTCATTAGGTTTAGCATTATTGAAAAAAGATAATATACTTAAAATATTTGAAAATAATGAAGAAGGAAAAAAAATTTTAAATAAAATAGGTATAATTGTTATTGTTAATAATAATATTTATAATCGTTTTATTTTTAGAATAATGTTTCCAATTTTAGATATTAAAAAAAATACAATTGGTTTTGGTGGAAGAACAATAAATAATAGTATACCTAAATATTTAAACTCACCTGATACAGAAATATTTAAAAAAAAAAAAATTCTTTATGGTTTATATGATTTAGAAAAACAAAATATTTTAGAATATATTTTAGTAGTAGAAGGTTATTTTGATTTTATAATGTTAAAACAATTTGGAATTAATTATGTAGTAGCTTCTTTAGGTACATTTATAACAAAATATCATATTGAATTATTATTTCAAAATACTAAAACTATAATATTTTGCTATGATGGAGATTTACCTGGATATAAAGCTTCTTGGAATTCATTAAAAATATGCATACCATATTTAAGATACGATAAACAAATAAAATTCATTTTTTTACCAGATAAAGAAGATCCTGATTCTTTAATAAGAAAGGAGGGGAAAAAAAAATTTCAAGAAAGAATTGATAATGCTAAAACATTTTCAGACTTTTTATTTGATAAAATAATATATAAATTAAATTTAAATGATATAAATGACAAAATTAAATTAACTATAAAGGTTTTAAATTTAATCTCTAAAATATCAGATAATTTTTTAAAAATACATTTAAGACAATTATTAAGTATTAAAATAGGTTTAATAAATGAAACGCAATTAGAATATTGGTTTATCAAAAAATACAGAATTAATAATTATAAAAAAAAAATTAAAAAAACAAATATGAGGAATATAATTTCTTTATTATTAAAAAAACCAGAATTATCAAAATTTATACCATCTATTAAAAAATTGGAAATTATTAAAGATAAATATCCTGGTTTAAATGTATTTGTAGATTTATTAAATATTATTAATAAAAACCCTAATATTAATACAGGACAATTATTAGAAATTTATCGTGATAAAAAAGAAAATAAAATAATTAAAATTTTATTAAAATTAAACATTAAATTATTTAATAATAATAATAATAATAAATTAATTATTAAATTTTTTTTAAATAGTATTATTAAATTTTTAATTTTTATTATTAAAGAAAAAATTAAAAGAATTATAAAATTTAAAAATAATAATTTAAATTTAAAAGAAAAAAAAAAAATAAATTTATTAAACAATATTATATTTAATATTGATAATATTTAAAAGTATTTATTGAAAAATTCTTAAAAAAATTTATAATATGTTAAATTTATTAAATTTATTAATATATATTAATTTAATAAAACATGATAATAAACGAAAACCAAAAAACTCAAATAAAATTACTAATAAATAAAAGTAAAAAAAAAGGTTATTTAATATTGAGTGATATAAATAAATTATTACCACAGAAATTAACATGTCCTGATAAAAATAAATTTATAATAAAAATGATAAATAATATGGGAATTCAAGTATTAAATAAAAAACCAATTAGAAGTGGTAGTAGTAGTAGTAGTAGTGGTGGTAGTGGTAGTAGTAGTAGTAGTAGTAGTAGTAGTAGTAGTAGTAGTAGTGGTAGTAGTAGTAGTAGTAGTGGTAGTAGTAGTAGTAGTAATAGTAGTAGTAGTAGTAGTAGTAATAATAATATTAGTAATAGTGGTATTAGTAATAGTGATAGTAATAAAAAAAAAAGGGGGAGAAAAATAAAATATATAAGTAAAAAAAAAAAAAATTTAAGTAAAAGTAATGGGATAAGTAGAGATAGAGGTAGAGGTATAGGTAGAGGTAGAGGTAGAGGAAGAGGTAAAAGTAGAAGTAAAGATATAGTTAAAAGTATAGGTAAAAAAAAAAAATTATTTAATATTAAATCAAAAAAAAAACCAGGGGATCAAATAAATAATCAAATGAATGATTCAATGTACATGTATGTAAAAGAAATGGGGGTTGTAAATTTATTAACAAGAGAAGAGGAAATAGATATTTTTAGACGAATAGAAGAAGGAATAAATCAAATATTATCATATTTAATGCAATATCCTAAATCTATTAATTATGTATTAGAAAAATATAATAAAATTAAAGAAGGAAAAGATAGATTATCAGATTTTCTTATTGGTTTTATTGAAAAAAATATTGTTAAAAAAAAAACTATTCATATTAATTTAAGAAAAAGAAAAGGAAAAATAAAAAATAAAAGAAAAAAAAAATTCAAAGAAAATAAAAATAATATAAAATTTAATAAATTTTTAAACAATAAATTTGATTTAGATCAAGAAATTAATTTTAGTATATCAAATAAAATGTTTAATTATTTAAGAATAATATATAAAAAAATATGTTTTTATATTAAATATTACAATCGTAATTCAATTTATTATAAAAAAGAAACAAAAAAAATAATAATTTTTTTTAAAAAATTTAAATTAGTACCTCAAGAAACTGAAAAAATTATAAATAAAGTAACTTCTAAATTAAAATACATTAAAAAAAGTGAAAAATATATAATTAAAATATGTGTTGATAAATGTAAAATGCCACTTTTTATTTTTAAAAATTTATTTAAAGAATTTAAATTAAATAAAATTTGGCTAAAAAGAGAAATAAATATTAATAAACCTTGGTCATTAATGTTAAAAAAAGAATATAATAATATTAAAAAAAAAATTAAAAAAATCAATTATATCGAAAAAAAAATTGGACTTAATACCAAAAAAATAAAATTAATAAATCTTAAAATTAATAAGGGAAGGGATAAAATGATTTTAGCAAAACAAGAAATAATAAAATCAAATTTACGTTTAGTAATATCAATAGCTAAAAAATATAATAGTAGTGGTTTACAATTTCTAGATTTAATACAAGAAGGTAATATGGGTTTAATAAAAGCAGTTGATAGATTTGAATACAGAAGAGGTTATAAGTTTTCAACATATGCTACTTGGTGGATTAGACAATCAATAACAAGAGCAATTGCAGATCAAGCTAGAACAATAAGAATACCAGTTCATATGATAGAAACAATTAATAGAATAAATAAAGTTTCAAAAAATATATTTAAAAAAACTGGATTAAAACCCACACCTAAAGAATTAGCTTTTCGTATGAAAATATCAGAAAAAAAAATTATAAAAATTTTAAAAATTTCAAGTGAACCACTATCTTTAGAAGCACCTATCGGAGATGATAATGAATTAAATATTGGAAATTTTATAGAAGATATTAAAACAACTTCCCCATTTATAAAAGCTGCTAAAAAAAACTTAAAAATAACAACAAATAAAATATTATCTGGTCTTACCGCTAGAGAATCTAAAGTATTACGAATGAGATTTGGTATAAATATGAAATCGGATTATACTTTAGAAGAAGTTGGTAAAAAATTTAATGTTACTCGTGAACGTATTAGACAAATTGAAGCAAAAGCAATTAAAAAATTAAAACATCCAAGTCGTTCTGATATTTTAAGTAGTTTTTTAGATAATTAATTATATAAATTAAAACATTTCCTCCTAAATAAATTATTAGGAGGAAATATTTTAATTTATATAATTATTTAAATTTATTTATTATTAAAAGTTATTATAAAATTTATATATAATAAATAAAATATTTTAATTATTGAAATTATTTAAATAATATAAAAATTTATATATTCAAAAAATTAATAATATAAATAAATTATTTTTTTTTTTTAAAAAAAAAATTTAACATTTCATACTCTATTTTTTCTATATCTTTATTATTTGACATATTAAGATTATTTTCATTAATTATAATTGTTTGAAATTTTAACCATTTATTCCATGTTTTTTTTGATATTTGTTTATATATTTTTTCACCTAATTTTCCAGGATATATTCTTAAAATATTAATATCTCCTATTTTTTTAAAAATAAAAAAATTTAATTCATATTTTTAAATTATTAAATATAAAATAAATAAAAATTATTATTTTAAAAATCATTAATAGATTTTTAATAATGTAAATGTTTAAAATATTTATAAAATTTAATTAATAATTAATAAAAATTTTGATTAATAATTAAACCAATACCCATTGTGCTTGATAATGTTATTTTTTTAATATAATTTCCCTTTATATTATTAGGTTTTTCATTTCTAATTTTATTTAATAATGTTTCTAAATTTTTTTGTAAAAAAAAGGTATTAAAATTTATTTTACCTATGGTATTGTGTATAATTCCATTTTTATCATTTTTATAAATAATTTGACCAAATTTAAAATTTTTTATTGTTTTATATAAATCATTAGTTATAGTTCCAAATTTTAAATTAGGCATTAATCCTTTAGGCCCAATTATTTTATTTAATTTATTAACCAAAGGAAACGCATCTTTAGAAGAAATTAAAATTTTAAAATTTATTTGTTTTTTAATAATTTTTTCAGCTAAATCTTCCATTCCTATATAATCAGCATTTGCCCTTTTAGCTTCGTAAGCATGATTACCTTCTGCAAAAACTGCTATTTTAATTAAACGTCCTGTACCATATGGTAATAATACACTACCTAAAATATTTTGTTTTTTTTTAATATCTATCCCAAGATTAATTGAAACATCTATACTTTCTGTAAATTTTGAAATACTAAATTCTTTAATAATATTAATTGCATCCTGAATTTGATAAGTTTTATAAATATTAATTTTACTTTTAATAAAATTTATTCGTTTTTTAAAAATTGACATTTTTATCATCCTTTTATAGTTAAACCCATAGAAATAGCTGTTCCTTTAATAGAATTAATAACAGCTTCTATATTAGATCCTGTCATATCTATAAATTTAATTTTTGCTATTTCTTTAATTTGTAAATAACTAATACTACCAATTATATTTTTATTGGGTTTATCTGAACCTAATTTTATTCCTATTTTTTTTTTTATTAAAAAGGTAGTAGGCGGAGTTTTAATATCAAATTTAAAAGTTTTATCAGAATAAATTTTAATAACAACTGGAATAGGTGTACCTTTTTCAAAATTATTAGTTAAATTATTAAATTTTTTACAAAAATCCATAATATTAATACCTTTTTGTCCTAATGCAGGTCCAACAGGTGGACTAGGATTAGCCATTCCAGCTGATATTTGTAATTTTAATAATGTATATGTTTTTTTTTTCATTTTTTTACCATATATATTTTAAATATTAATATTATTATAATATAATAAAATTTTAAAAATTAATAATAGAATTAATAAAATAAAAAACTATATTATCTAAAAAATACAAAATTAATGATGACAAAATTATTAATATAGTTATAATAAAAGAATTCCTTAATGTTTCTAAGTGTGTCGGCCAAAATATTTTATTAATTTCTAATAATAATTCATTAATAATTACATTTATTTTTTTTTTATTTATAATTTTAATAATCATTAAAACATTAATTATTATAATTAATAAAATTATTAATGTATTTAATAATATATTAAATTTATTATAAAAATATAAACTTATTAATATCAAGTATATATATTTATTCATAAAAAATTTAACAATATTTAAATTTTTAATAATATTCATATTATCCTTTAAAATAATATAAATTATTATTTAATAATAAAAACTTAAATTAATAAATATATTATTTATTATTTATTATTTATTATTAAAATAATATATTTTAAAAATAAGCGGATAATGGGAATTGAACCCATATTTTTAACTTGGAAGGCTAATGTAATATCCTTTATACTATACCCGCTTTTAAAAATAATACTTTAAAATTTAATGGTGAGAGAAGGATTCGAACCTTCGAAGTCTAAGACGGCAGATTTACAGTCTGCTCCCTTTAACCACTCGGGAATCTCACCAATATTAATATAATTTATGCCGGCTACCGGAATTGAACTGGTGACCCACTGATTACAAATCAGTTGCTCTGCCTACTGAGCTAAGCCGGCTTATTTTAAAAATCAATTATAATATTTTTTAAATAAAAATCAATAGCATTAATAAAAATATTTTAAAAAAATTAAAATTAATTTAAACAACACATATAATGGAAATTTATGATTCATATTAAAGAAAAAAAAAACATAAATATAGAAAAAGAACTTAAAAAATCATATCTTGATTATTCTATGTCTGTAATTATTGGTAGAGCATTACCAGATATTAGAGATGGATTAAAACCAGTTCATCGTAGAATATTATATGCAATGTATAAAATGAATAATAATTGGGTTAATATTTATAAAAAATCAGCTAGAATAGTAGGTGATGTAATTGGAAAATATCATCCCCATGGAGATAAAGCTGTATATGATTCAATTGTTAGAATGTCTCAAAATTTTTCTTTAAGATATACTTTAATTAATGGACAAGGAAATTTTGGTTCTATTGACGGAGATCCTGCAGCAGCAATGAGATATACAGAAGTTAGAATGTCAAAAATTGCATATGAATTATTATCTGATTTAGAAAAAAATACAGTAGAATTTATTCCGAATTATGATAATACTCATTTTATACCTATAGTTTTACCTACAAAAATACCTAATTTATTAATAAATGGTTCTTCTGGTATTGCAGTTGGGATAGCAACTAATATACCTCCACATAATTTATCAGAAGTTATAAAAGCTTGTTTAAAATATATTAACAATAAAAATATAACTATTACAAAATTAATGAAATACATTCCTGGACCTGATTTTCCTACATCAGCAATAATATATGGTGATGAGGAAATAAAAAAAGCTTATAAAACAGGAAGGGGTAAAATTTTAATAAGAGCAAAAATTAAAATAGAAAAAAATATTAAAAACAAAAATGAAAATATTATTATAAAAGAAATTCCATATCAAGTAAATAAATTAAATTTAATAAAAAAAATTTTAGAATTAATTAAAAAAAAAATTTTAAATGGAATTAATAATATATATGATGAATCTGATAAAAATGGAATAAGAATAGTAATTGAATTAAAAAAAAAAGTAATACCTAAAATAATATTAAAAAAGTTATATTTATTAACAAAATTAGAAATTTCTTTTAATATAAATATGGTAGCATTATATAAAGGACAACCAAAATTATTAAATATTAAAAATATTTTAGAAGCTTTTATAAATCATAGAAAAGAAATTGTAACAAAAAGGACAAAATTTTTATTAAATAAAATTAAAGAAAGAATACATATTATAGAAGGTTTAATTATTGCATTAATAAATATTAAAATTATAATTAAAATATTAAAAAAAGTAAAATTTTTAAAAGAGGCTGAAAAAATATTATTATTAAATAATTGGGAATTTAAAAATTTTAAAAATATAATAAAATATTCAAGAGAAAATTTAATAAATCCCGATGAGTTATATAAAAAAAAAAACATAAATAAAAAATATTATTTTTCAATTAAACAAGTTAAATCAATTTTAGATTTACGTCTACATAAATTAATTAGAATGGAATACAATAATTTAATTAATGAATATAAAGAATTAATTAAAAAAAGCGTTAAATTAATAATGATTTTAAAAAATTCAAAATATTTAATAAATATTATTACTGAAGAATTAATATATTTAAAAAAAAAATATGGTGATAATAGACGTACAAAAATTAAATCTAATATTTTAAATTTTAAAAATAATGATATTACATTTAAAAAAAATATAATAATATTTCTTACATACAAAAATAAAATTAATTATTTTAAAATAAATTCCAAAAAAAAAACAATGGGAGGTAGCTATAAAGATTTAATAAGATGTTTTGTATTTGTAAATATTTATGAAAAAATTTTATTATTTTCAAATTTAGGTTTTTTATATTTATTAAAAGTAAAGGATTTAATAAATTATAATTTAATTAAAAAAAAATATAAAATTAGTAATATTATAAAAATTAAAAAAAATGAATATATTAAAAAAATATTATCAATTAGTGATATTAAAAAATTTAATTATATAATTATTTTAACTAAAAATGGTATATTTAAAAAAATAAAAATAATTAATTTTTTAAATTTTAATAATAAAAAAAAAAAAATTATAAATTTAAAAAAAGAAGATGAAATAAATAACGTTAATAATATTAAATCAAATAATGAAATTATTTTATTTACATTAAATGGAAAAACAATACACTTTTTAATTAAAAAAATAAAAAAAATGAATTTTAAAGATTTAGGTATTAAAATTATAAATTTAGAAAAAAATGATAAAATAATTAATTTAATAATTAATAATAATAATAATAATAATAATAATAATAATAATAATAATAATAATAATAATAATAATAATAATAATAATAATAATAATAATATTTTAATTACAACAAAATATAAATGTATTATAAAAAATATTAAAAAAAATTATAATATTAAAAATTTAAATAATATATTTAGTATTATTAAAAAAAAAAATAAAATAATTTCTGTTACATATTATAATGTTAAAGATTTTATATTTATAATTACTAATAAAAATAAAATATTTAAAATTAATAATATTAATAAAAATTTAACAATAATAAATAAAAGCCAAGGAGAAAAAATAATTTTTACAAAAAAACTTTTAAAAAATATTGAATATTAAAATTATTTTAATAAAATTTTTAAAAATAACTTAAATTTAATTATTTTAATATATTTTAATTTTAAAATAAAATTTTAAAAATTTATATAATTTATTTAATAAAAATATATAAATATTAATTTATAAAAATGGGAAAAATAAACATTATTGAAGGAAAATGGAAAAATAAAAAAATATTTATTTATAATCATTATAATTTAAAACCAACAAAAAGTATAATTAAAAAAATATTATTTAATTGGATTAAATTTAATATTAAAAATTCAGTATGTTTAGATTGCTTTGCGGGTAGTGGTTCATTAGGAATAGAAGCATTATCACGTTATGCTTCAAAAGTTTTTTTTATAGATAATAATAAAAAAATTATACATCAATTAAAAAAAAATTTAATGTCATTTAATTATAATAATTTTAATAATTATTATATAAATAATATAAATATAACTAAATGGTTAAGTTTAAAAAAAAAAATACGTTTTAATATAGTATTCTTAGATCCACCTTTTAAAAAAAAAATAATAAATAAAATTATTATTTTATTAGAAAAAAATCATTATTTATCTGATAAATCATTAATTTATATAGAATCTGAAAAAGAAAAAATATTAAAAATACCTAAAAATTGGCATATTAAAAATATTAAAATTATAGGAAATGTATTAATTAGACTATATTTACGTTTGAAAAAGTAATTTTAAAAATATTAACATTTTTAATTTATAAAATGACAAAATATAATGATTTATATTGGATGAATAAAGCGTATAAAATAGCTTTAAATGCTAATAAAGAGGGTGAAATCCCAATTGGATCTATACTTGTATATAAAAATAAAATAATAAGCAAATCTTATAATAAAACTATTTTTAAAAAAGATTCAACAGCACATTCTGAGATTATTGTTTTAAGAAATAGTTGTAAAATTTTTAAAAATAATTATTTATTAAATACAACAATTTATGTTACATTAGAACCATGTATAATGTGTATTGGTGCTATATTAAATAGTAGAGTTAACAGATTAGTTTACGGAGCTTCTTGTAATAAAATTAGTTCTGTTAATTTTTTGATTAATACTTTAAACAATCTAGGATATGATCATAAAATAAATATTACTTCAGGCGTATTAATGAATAAATGTTCTAAAATTTTAAAAAATTTTTATAAAAATAAATTTTAAATTATTTTACTTATATTTTTATATTTTGATTTTTAATTTCCATTAAACCATTATATGGGGCTTTGTTTTTTAAAATTTCCTCAATTCTTATAAGCCTATTATATTTTGCTATTCTATCGGTTCTACTTAATGAACCTGTTTTTATTTGTCCTGCTGAAGTTCCTACAGCTAAATCACAAATAGTTGTATCTTCAGTTTCACCAGAACGATGTGATATTATAGTTGTATAACCATTTTTTTTAGCTATTTTTATTGTATTTAAAGTTTCTGTAAGTGTACCAATTTGATTATATTTTATTAAAATAGAATTTGCCACATTATTGGTAATACCCTTTTTTAATAAATCAGAATTTGTAACAAATAAATCATCACCAACAATTTGAATTTTATTACCCATTATTTTTGTTTGATAAATAAAACCATCCCAATCTGATTCATTTAATCCATCTTCTATAGATAATATAGGATATTTATTTGTTAATTTTTTTAAAAAATCACTAAATTCTTTAGATGTGAATTTTTTTTTAATATTATTTTCTAAAATTATATATTTTTTATTTTTATATAATTCAGATGCAGCACAATCAATAGCTAATGATATATCTTTATTTAATTTATAACCAGACTTTTCAACAGATTCAATAATTAATTCAAAAGCTTCATTATTTGAATTTAAATTTGGAGCATACCCCCCTTCATCACCAACTGATGTATTTTTTTTTTTTTTTTTTAAAATTTTACCTAAATTATGGAATATATTTGCACTTATTAATAATGAATCTTTAAAATTTTTAGCATTTATTGGTTGTATCATAAATTCTTGAATATCTAAATTATTATTTGAATGTTTACCTCCATTTATTATATTTATCATTGGTAATGGCATTGAAAATTGATTAGGAGTTTTATTTAATTCTGATATGTATTCATATAAAGGTATACATTTATAATATGAAGCAGCTTTAGCATTTGCTAAAGAAATACTTAAAATAGAATTTGCACCAAAATTCGATTTATTTTTTGTACCATCTAATTTAATCATTAAATTATCAATATAATTTTGATTTAAAGAATCTTCACCAATCAAAATATTTGATATTTCTTTATTAATAATATTAACTGATTTTAATACACCTTTACCTAAAAATCTAGATTTATCATTATCTCTTAATTCTAATGATTCATATGAACCAGTAGATGATCCTGAAGGAACTGAAGCTATACCTATAAAACCACTATTTAAATGCACTTCAGTTTCAACAGTTGGAAATCCTCTAGAATCTAAAATTTCTCTAGCTATTATTTTTTTAATTTTAGACATTTATTACCTTTTTAAAAAAAATAATCAAATTTAATAACTATAATTTTAAAATTTAACAATACAAATGTATTTATTTATTAAATTTTAATAATATATTTTAAATTATTATTTATTATATAAATATAATAAAAAAAAATTTAATTTTTTAAAAAAATATAATTTAAAACATATTTATTATATATATAATTAAAACTTGACAAATTTTGGAAATTATTTAATTTAATTTTATTAATTATTTTAAAAATAATTTTTAATAATAAAATTATAAATAAAAAGGATTATTATGGTAACAATTAATCAATTAATAAGAAAATCTAGATCTTCAAAAAAAAAAAAAAGCAATGTTGGAGCATTAGAGAGTTGTCCACAAAAAAGAGGTGTTTGTATAAAAGTATATACTACTACACCTAAAAAACCTAATTCAGCTTTACGTAAAGTTTGTAGAGTTCGTTTAACAAATAAATTTGAAGTAACTTCATATATAGGTGGAGAAGGGCATAATTTACAAGAACATTCAGTTGTATTAATTAGAGGTGGAAGAGTTAAAGATTTACCTGGTGTAAGATATCATACTATACGTGGTGCACTTGATTGTAATGGTGTAAAAGATAGAAAAAAATCGAGATCTAAATATGGTGTTAAAAAAAAAAAATAATTTTAAAAATAAAGTTTAATATATTAATTATGGAGTTATAATGTCACGTCGTAAGAATATTAAAAAACATAAAATTTTACCAGATCCAAAATTTAAATCAGAGTTATTAACAAAATTTATAAATATAATTATGAATAATGGTAAAAAAAGTATAGCTCAATCAATAGTATATAATGCTTTAGAAGATTTAAAAAATTATACAAAAAAATTCTCATTAGAAGTATTTGAAAAAGCTATTGTAAATATAGGTCCATTAATAGAAGTTAAATCACGTAAAATAGGAGGTGCAAATTACCAAGTACCAATTGAAGTTAATTCAAAAAGAAGAAATGCATTAGCAATGAGATGGATTATCAGTGCAGCTAAAAAACGTAAAAATAAAACAATGTCATTAAAATTATCGAATGAATTATTTGATGCATCAAATAATAAAGGATTAGCATTTAAAAAACGTGAAAATGTACATAAAATGGCTGAAGCTAATAAAGCTTTTTCTCATTATAAATGGTAATTATTTTGAAAATTAAGGGGGTAAAATGGTAAGAAAAACACCAATTGAATATTACCGTAATATTGGTATTAGTGCGCATATAGATGCAGGTAAAACAACAACCACAGAACGTATTTTATTTTATACAGGAGTTAATCATAAAATTGGTGAAGTACATGATGGTGCTGCAACCATGGATTGGATGGAACAAGAACAGGAAAGAGGTATAACAATAACTGCTGCATCTACAACTACATTTTGGTCTGGTATGGCTAAACAATTTAAACCACATAAAATTAATATAATAGATACTCCAGGGCATGTTGATTTTACTATTGAAGTAGAAAGATCAATGCGTGTATTAGATGGGGTAATAATGTTATATTGTTCTGTAGGAGGTGTGCAACCTCAATCAGAAACGGTATGGAAACAAGCTAATAAATATAATGTTCCAAGAATCGCATTTATTAATAAAATGGATAGAGTTGGAGCTAATTTTTATAAAGTTTTGGAACAAATTAAAAATCGTTTAAATTTAGAACCAGTACCAATACAAATACCTATAGGTAAAGAAGAAAAATTTATTGGAGTTGTAGATTTAATTAAAATGAAAGCTATTATATGGAATGATTTTGATTTAGGTACTACTTTTAAATATACTAAAATACCAGAAAATATGAAAAATATATCTGAAAAATGGAATAAAAAATTAATAGAATATGCAGTGGAAATATCAGAAAAATTAACACAAAAATATTTAGATGGTAAAAAAATTAGTAATTATGAAATTAAAAAATCTTTAAGAAAACGTGTATTAAATAATGAAATAATTTTAATAACATGTGGTTCTGCTTTTAAAAATAAAGGTGTTCAAGCTTTATTAGATTCAATAATTGAATATTTACCATCTCCTAAAGATATTAAATACATTAATGGTTTAACTAAAGATAAAAAAAAAATAAAACGTTTATCAAATGATAATGAACCTTTTTCTGCGTTAGCTTTTAAAATTATTACCGATCCTTATGTTGGAAATTTAACATTTTTAAGAGTATATTCAGGGTTTATCAATTCAGGAGATAATGTTATAAATTCTACAAAATCAGTACGTGAAAGATTTGGTAGACTTTTACAAATGCATGCTAACAAAAGAGAGGAAATTAAAAAAGTTTTTACTGGGGATATATTTGCAGCTATAGGTTTAAAAAATGTCACTACAGGAGATACTTTATGTGATATAAATAATCCTATAATTTTGGAGAAAATGGAATTTCCAACACCTGTTATTTCAATAGCAGTTGAACCTAAAACTAAAAGTGATCAAGAAAAAATGAGTTTAGCTTTAAACCGTTTATCAAAAGAGGACCCATCATTTAAAGTATTAATAGATTTAGAAACAAATCAAACTATAATATCTGGAATGGGGGAATTACATCTTGATGTTATAATAGAAAGAATGAAACGTGAATTTAATGTTGAAGCTAATATAGGTAAACCACAAGTAGCTTATAGAGAAACAATTACTAACAAAAGTATTAATATTGAAGGAAAATATATAAAACAAACAGGAGGAAGAGGTCAATATGGTCATGTAGTTATCGATATTTACCCATTAGAGGGGATTTTAAGTTTAAATAAATATGAATTTATTAATGATATTAAAGGTGGTGTTATACCTAATGAATACATTTTAGCAATTAAAAAGGGTATTAAAGAACAATTAAAATCAGGACCATTAGCAGGATACCCAGTTGTTAACGTTGGAGTTCGTTTACATTTTGGATCATATCATGATGTTGATTCTTCTGAAATTGCTTTTAAAATAGCAGCTTCTATGGCTTTTAAAGAAGGTTTTAAAAAATCAAAACCAGTACTTCTTGAACCAATTATGGAGGTAGAAGTAGAAACACCAAAAGAAAATATAGGTGATATAATTGGTGATATAAGTAGAAGAAGAGGTATTTTAAAAGGTCAAGAAAATAATTTGAATAATATAATTATTTATGCTGAAATTCCTTTATCTGAAATGTTCGGATATGCTACTAATTTAAGATCATTAACTAAAGGAAGAGCATTTTATTATATGGAATTTAAAAAATATGATTTAACACCTAGTAATATATCTAAAAAAATTATTGAAAAAAGAGGATTATAATATTTTACAAATTATAATTAAAATTAATTATTAAATATTATAAAAATATATATTTTAATTAAATAAAATTAAAAAGGAATTTATTTTGTCTAAAGAAAAATTTGAACGTAAAAAACTGCATTTAAATGTTGGTACTATAGGTCATGTTGATCATGGTAAAACAACTTTAACTTCGGCAATTACCACAGTTTTAGCAAAAAAATATGGTGGAACAGCAAAGGCATTTGAACAAATTGATAATGCCCCAGAGGAAAAAGCAAGAGGTATTACAATTAATACTTCACATGTTGAATATAATACAAAAATACGACATTATGCACATGTGGATTGTCCTGGGCACGCTGATTATGTTAAAAACATGATTACTGGTGCAGCACAAATGGATGGAGCAATATTAGTTGTAGCTGCAACTGATGGTCCTATGCCTCAAACTAGAGAACATATTTTACTAAGTCGTCAAGTTGGAGTTCCTTATATAATTGTTTTTTTAAATAAATGTGATATGGTTAAAGATGAAGAATTATTAGAATTAGTTGAAATGGAAATAAGAGAACTTTTAAATCAATATAATTTCCCAGGTGATACTACACCAATAATTAGAGGATCTGCATTAAAAGCATTAGATGGAGACACTGTATGGGTTGATAAAATTATAGAACTTTCTAATTATTTAGATACATATATTCCAGAACCTAAAAGATTAATTGAGGAAAATTTTTTATTGCCTATTGAAGATGTTTTTTCAATTTCAGGTAGAGGTACTGTAGTAACTGGTAGAGTGGAAAAAGGAATTATTAAAGTAGGAGAGGAAATTGAAATAATAGGTATTAAAAATACTATTAAAACTACTTGTACAGGTGTTGAAATGTTTCGTAAATTATTAGATGAGGGTAGAGCTGGTGAAAATATTGGGGTTTTATTAAGAGGTATTAAAAGAGAGGATATTGAAAGAGGTCAAGTTTTAGCTAAACCAGGGTCAATAAAACCACATACTATTTTTGAATCAGAAGTATATATATTAAATAAAGAAGAAGGGGGAAGACATACACCATTTATAAAAGGATATAAACCACAATTTTATTTTAGAACAACTGATGTAACAGGAAATATAGATTTATCTAAAAGTAATATTGAAATGGTTATGCCAGGGGATAATATTAAAATGATAGTTACTTTAATAAATCCAATAGCTATGAATGTTGGTTTACGTTTTGCTATTAGAGAAGGTGGAAAAACAGTAGGTGCGGGAATAGTAACAAAAATTATTTCTTAAATACATTAATAAACAAATTCTTTAAAAATTTTAAAAATAATAAATATTACAATAACTTATATTATTAAAATTAAAAAATTGGTATCAAATGAATATTATTAAAGAAATTGAAAAACAAATAAATAATAATTATATTATAATTTATATGAAAGGTACACCAAAAAAACCAAGTTGTAGTTTTTCAGAGAAAGCTGTTCAAATTTTATTTAAATGTTGTAATAAATTTTCATATGTAAATATTTTAAAAAAACCATTAATTAAAAAAGAATTACCAAAATATTCAAATTGGCCAACTTTTCCACAAATATGGATAAATAAAAAATTTATAGGTGGTTATGATATTATTAAATATCTTTATAAAAATAACGAATTACAAAAATTAATTAAAAACAATTAATATTTTTATATTACTATTGGCATTATAATATGTAAATATTTAATATTTTTACTATTATATGTTATTTGTATACTATTATCTAAATTTTTAATTAATATTGTCACTTTTTTTTTTTGAAAAGAATTTAATATAGATAAAATATAATTTAAATTTACACCAATTTTTATTTTAGGTCCATTATATATAATTTCAATAATTTCTTCAGCTTTTTCTTTTGGAGGTTTTTTTGTTTTAATTTTTAGATTATTTTTACTTAAAATTAAGTATAAAATATTAAATTTTTCACTTACTAAAATAGATACCCTTTTAATAGCTTCTTTAAGATAATCAGAATCTATTTCAAAACTTTCACCCTTTTTATTTTTTAATAAATTATCATAATTAGGATATTTGCTATTTATTAATTTAGATGTAAATATTAAATTTTTAATATATATACGTATACTATTTTTACCTATTTGTAATTTCATATTACCTTCTTTTAATAAACGTAATATTTCAAGAATTGTTTTTTTAGGTATAATTATAGAACAAAATGGTAAATTTATATTAGTATATAATGTACAAATAGATAATCTATGTCCATCTGAAGCAGTACATTGTATTATATTGTTTTGAATTTCTAAAAATATACCATTTAATGAATATTTAAAATTATTATTAGAAATTGAAAAATAAGTACTATTAATAATTTTTTTAAATATATATTGGTTTAATATAAATTCTAATTGATTTTCAATAATCCATTTATCTATATTTGGAAAATTATTTGATGGTAATGTAGATAAAGAAAATTTAGTTTTTATTGTTTTCATAATTATTATATCTTTTACTAAATTTATTGAAATTTCAGTATTATTTGACAAATTTTTAAATATATTTACAAAATTTTTTGTTGAAACTGTTATTGACCCATTTTTATTATCTTTAGATAATTTAATTTTTGATATTATTTCCATTTCTTGATTAGCATGAGTTATTAATAAAATATTATTTTTAATTTTTAATAAAATATTATTATATATATATAAATTATTAGTATTTAACATATAATTTAATTGATAAAAATTATTTAAAAATTCTTCTTTTTTAATAATAAATTTCATATTTTTATCCTTTTAGATATATTTATTTAAAATTGTATTAATTAAATAATGGGTCGTACAGGATTTGAACCTGTGACCAATTGATTAAAAGTCAAGTGCTCTACCAACTGAGCTAACGACCCTTATTTAATATAAATTA
Organism: Enterobacteriaceae bacterium; assembly: GCA_052399835.1. GTDB lineage: Bacteria > Pseudomonadota > Gammaproteobacteria > Enterobacterales > Enterobacteriaceae_A. The sequence goes on along the minus strand of CP181095.1, from coordinate 190,999 downwards.
ATTATATCATAAATATTTTAAAAAAGCAATAAATAATTTTTAAAATACATAAATATTTAAAAATTAAATATTATTCATATAATTCACATATTATTTATAATATATAAAACAGTAAAAATAAAATTATAAAAACAAGTTATTTTAACAAAATTTAATAATCACTTGACATTGTTTAAAAATATTTTAAAATTAAATTATTTAAAATTACTATATTTTAAAAATTATATGGGCACTCACAGAAAAATATTTTAAAATAAATTAAATTTATTTTTTAGTTTCAATAAATAAACATGTAAATTCAAAATTAGCTGTATTTTAAAAAATTGTTTTTAAATTGAAGAGTTTGATCATGGCTCAGATTGAACGCTAGCGGCAAGCTTAACACATGCAAGTCGAGCGGCATCGTAAAACAGTTTACTGTTTGAACGGCGAGCGGCGAACGGGTGAGTAATATCTGGGAAACTACTCAATGGAAGGGAATAACTATTAGAAATGATAGCTAATGCCATATAATGTCTTATAGAGACCAAAGGGGTATTAAAATATCATGCCATTGAATGTGCCCAGACGAGATTAGCTAGTAAGTGAGGTAAAGGCTCACTTAGGCAACAATCTCTAGTTGGTCTGAGAGGACGACCAGCCACACTGGAACTGAGACACGGTCCAGACTCCTACGGGAGGCAGCAGTGGGGAATATTGCACAATGGGCGAAAGCCTGATGCAGCTATGCCGCGTGTGTGATGAAGACCTTAGGGTTGTAAAGCACTTTCAGTAGGAAAGAAAAAAATTAACTTAATATGTTAATAATTGACGTTACCTTCAAAAGAAGCACCGGCTAACTCCGTGCCAGCAGCCGCGGTAATACGGGGGGTGCAAGCGTTAATCGGAATTACTGGGCGTAAAGAGTACGTAGGCGGTATATTAAGTCAGATGTGAAATCCCTAGGCTTAACTTAGGAACTGCATTTGAAACTAATAAACTAGAGTTTTGTAGAGGGGGGTAGAATTCCAGGTGTAGCGGTGAAATGTGCAGATATCTGGAGGAATACCAGTGGCGAAGGCGACCCCCTGGGCAAAAACTGACGCTGAGGTACGAAAGCGTGGGTAGCAAACAGGATTAGATACCCTGGTAGTCCATGCTGTAAACAATGTCAATTTGAAAGTTGTATCCTTGAGATATAGCTTTCGTAGCTAACGTGTTAAATTGACCGCCTGGGGAGTACGACCGCAAGGTTAAAACTCAAATGAATTGACGGGGGCCCGCACAAGCGGTGGAGCATGTGGTTTAATTCGATGCAACGCGAAAAACCTTACCTACTCTTGACATCTAGAAAACATTTCAGAAATGAAATTGGTCCTAAGGAATTCTAAGACAGGTGCTGCATGGCTGTCGTCAGCTCGTGTTGTGAAATGTTGGGTTAAGTCCCGCAACGAGCGCAACCCTTATTCTTTGTTGCCATCGATAAGGTCGGGAACTCAAAGAAACCTGCCAGTGATAAATTGGAGGAAGGTGAGGACGACGTCAAGTCATCATGGCCCTTATGAGTAGGGCTACACACGTGCTACAATGGTGTATACAAAGAGTAGCTAACTCGCGAGAGCAAGCCAATCTCAAAAAGTGCATCTCAGTCCGGATTGGAGTCTGCAACTCGACTCCATGAAGTCGGAATCGCTAGTAATCGTAGATCAGCATGCTACGGTGAATACGTTCCCGGGCCTTGTACACACCGCCCGTCACACCATGGAAGTGAGCTGTAAAAGAAGTAATTAGCTTAATCTAAGGAAGGGCAATTACCACTTTGTGGTTCATAACTGGGGTGAAGTCGTAACAAGGTAACCGTAGGGGAACCTGCGGTTGGATTACCTCCTTACTTTATTTAAAACGTGAGTGCCCATATAAATTTTATAAGCCAAATTTTAAAATCAAAATTAAAAAATAAAATTTTATGATAGGCTTGTAGCTCAGATGGTCAGAGCACACCCCTGATAAGGGTGAGGTCGGTGGTTCAAATCCACTCAGGCCTAAATTTTATACAAACTGATCATATTAATTTTTATTATTATACCCCTTTTAAATTAAGGGGCTATAGCTCAGTTGGTAGAGCGCCTGCCTTGCAAGTAGGAGGTCAGCGGTTCAATTCCGCTTAGCTCCATAATTAAATATACATTATATTAATTTGTATTAAAATTATATTAATTCGTATTAAAATTATATTTATATTAATTTGTATTAAAATTATATTAAATTACATTAAATTATATTGGATTGTATTAAAATATATTAATTTATATTAAATTATATTAATTTACACTAAATCAATTATATAATATTTTCTTTTTAAATTTAGACAATATAAATTTTAGTTATTAAAGTTAAGAAATTAAGCGTATACGGTGGATGCCTAGGCAATCAGAGGCGATGAAGGGCGTGCAAATCTGCGAAAAACGTTGGTAAGGTGATTGAACCGATATAACCAGCGGTCCCCGAATGGGTAAACCCAATGTTTTAAAAAAACATTATTTTGTTATAAATACATAGTAACAAAAAGCAAACCAGGTGAACTGAAACATCTAAGTAACCTGAGGAAAAGAAATCAATTGAGATTCCCTTAGTAGTGGCGAGCGAAAAGGGAAAAGTCAAGAGAAATATTTTAAAAACTATATTTTAGTAGAAGTTTTTGGAAAAAAACACAATATAGGGTGATAGTCCCGTATACGAAAATTTATATTTTTAATTCTCTAATAGTAAAATGGGACACGTGTAATCCTGTTTGAATATGGGGGGACCATCCTCCAAGACTAAATACTCCTGATTGACCGATAGTGAACTAGTACCGTGAGGGAAAGGTGAAAAGAACCCCGGTTAGGGGAGTGAAATAGAACCTGAAACCGTATACGTACAAGCAGTAGAAGCATTTATATAATGTAACTGCGTACCTTTTGTATAATGGGTCAGCGACTTATATTCTGTAGCAAGGTTAACCGTATAGGGTAGCCAAAGGGAAACCGAGTCTTAAATGGGCAAATAGTTTCAGGATATAGACCCGAAACCCGGTGATCTAACCATGAGCAAGTTGAAAATTAATTAAATCTAATTGAAGGACTGAACCGACTAATGTTGAAAAATTAGCGGATGACTTGTGGTTAGGGGTGAAAGGCCAATCAAACCGGGAGATAGCTGGTTCTCCTCGAAAGCTATTTAGGTAGCGCCTCATGTAATTCATCTTCGAGGGTAGAGCACTGTTTCGGGTAAGGAGTCTACCGACTTTTGAACCGTTGCAAACTCCGAATATCGAAGAATGTTATCATGGGAGACACACGACGAGTGCTAACATTCGTCGTGAAAAGGGAAACAACCCAGACCACCAGCTAAGGTCCCTAAATTATAGTTAAGTGGAAAACGATGTGGGAGGGCATAAACAACCAGGATGTTGGCTTAGAAGCAGCCATCATTTAAAGAAAGCGTAATAGCTCACTGGTCGAGTCAACCTGCGCGGAAGATATAACGGGGCTAAACTATATACCGAAGCTGTGGTAACAATATTATATATTGTTAGGTAGAGGAGCGTTCTGTAAGCTGTTGAAGGAAAATTGAAAAATTTTCTGGAAGTATCAGAAGTGCGAATGCTGACATAAGTAACGATAAAGCAGGTGAAAAACCTGCTCGCCGAAAAACTAAGGTTTCCTGTCCAATGTTAATCAGGGCAGGGTAAGTCGGGCTCTAAGGCGAGGCTGAAAAGCGTAGTCGATGAATAACAGGTTAATATTCCTGTACTTTATTTTTATTGCTAAAAAAGGGACGAAGGAGGCTAAACTATCCAGGTGTCGGTTGTCTTGGTTTAAGCATGTAGAAGTATTAACTTTAAGGTGCGATAAATAATCATATAAAAATGATGAATTAGTTGATGCCATACTTACAAGAAAATCTTTCAAGCAAAAATAAAAATAAAACCGTACTATAAACCAACACAGGTGGTTAGGTAGAGAATACTAAGGCGCTTGAGAGAACTCGGGTGAAGGAACTAGGCAAAATAGTGTCGTAACTTCGGGAAAAGGCACACTGGTATTAAGTAAAATTCTAATCGAATTAAGCTGAATCCAGTCGCAGATAATAGCTGGCTGCAACTGTTTAATAAAAACATAGCACTGTGCAAACACGTAAGTGGAAGTATACGGTGTGACGCCTGCCCGGTGCTGGAAGGTTAATTGATAGAGTTAGTAGAAATACAAAGCTTTTGATCGAAGCCCCAGTAAACGGCGGCCGTAACTATAACGGTCCTAAGGTAGCGAAATTCCTTGTCGGGTAAGTTCCGACCTGCACGAATGGCGTAATGATGGCCAGACTGTCTCCACCCGAGACTCAGTGAAATTGAATTTGCTGTGAAGATGCAGTGTACCCGCGGCAAGACGGAAAGACCCCGTGAACCTTTACTATAGCTTGATATTGAGTATTAATTTTTAATGTATAGGATAGGTGGGAGGTTTAAAAATTAAGACGCTAGTTTTAATCAAGCCGACCTTGAAATACCACCCTTTAAATTTTAATATTCTAACTTAGTTCCATTATCTGGAACAAAGACAATGTCTGGTGGGTAGTTTGACTGGGGCGGTCTCCTCCTAAAGAGTAACGGAGGAGCACAAAGGTTAGCTAATTACGGTCAGAAATCGTAATTTTAGTGCAAAGGTATAAGCTAGCTTAACTGCGAGAGTGACAACTCGAGCAGATGCGAAAGCAGGTCTTAGTGATCCGGTGGTTCTGTATGGAAAGGCCATCGCTCAACGAATAAAAGGTACTCCGGGGATAACAGGCTAATACCGCCCAAGAGTTCATATCGACGGCGGTGTTTGGCACCTCGATGTCGGCTCATCACATCCTGGGGCTGCAGTAGGTCCCAAGGGTATGGCTGTTCGCCATTTAAAGTGGTACGCGAGCTGGGTTTAGAACGTCGTGAGACAGTTCGGTCCCTATCTGCCGTGGGCGTTGGAAGATTGAGAGGGGTTGCTCCTAGTACGAGAGGAGCGGAGTGAACGTACCGCTGATGTTCGGGTTATCATGCCAATGGTATTGCCCGGTAGTTAAGTACGGAAGAGATAAGCGCTGAAAGCATATAAGTGCGAAACTTGCCTCAAGATAAGTCTTCCCTGAACCTTAATGGTTCCTAAAGGAACGTTTAAGACTAAGACGTTGATAGGTTGGGTGTGTAAGTATAGCAATATATTAAGCTAACCAATACTAATGAACCGTGAGACTTAACTTTATAAAACTAAAAAAATAAATAGTTAAAAATTTTAATCTTTAAATTTTTAATGCCTGGCATTTATAGCACAGTAGAACCACCTGATCCCATCCCGAACTCAGAAGTGAAATATTGTATCGCCGATGGTAGTGTGAGGTTCCCTCATGCGAGAGTAGGAAATTGCCAGGCATTAAATACAAATATTATTTATAATTTATAATTTAAATTTAATAAAATATATCAATCTTAATAAATTTTTTTTTTCCTCTCTTTTCAAATTTTATTTTACCATTTTTTAATGCAAATAAAGTATAATCTTTAGCACATCCCACATTTTCACCAGCATAAAATTTATTACCATTTTGTCTCACAATAATATTACCAGATATAACAATTTCACCACCAAATTTTTTAATTCCTAATCTTTTAGATTTAGAATCACGTCCATTTCTAGTTGAACCACCTGCCTTTTTTGTTGCCATTTTTTCTCTTATTTTAAATTAATTATTTTAATAATTTTAATTTCTGTATAATTTTGCCTATGACCCATTTGTTTTAATTGATGTTTTCTACGTTTAAATTTAATTATTTTTTTTTTAATATCTCTACCGTGATTAACAATTTCGCCTTCTATTACAATATTTTTAATAAAAGGGTACCCAATTTTAATATATTTATTTTTAACAAACAAAATAACTTTTTCAAATTTAATTTTTTCACCTATTTTGTTATTTATTTTTTCAAAACGAAAAACTTTATTTTCAAATATTTTATATTGTTTCCCACCATTCATAATAATTGCGTACATAAAAACCTTAATAAAATATTTTTTAATAATATTTAAATTATTAAATTTAATTATATTTATTCCATTCTCTACCATCTTTTTTAATTAAATAATCAGATTCTTTAGGCCCCCATGAACCAGATTTATATAAAATGGGTTTTTTTTTTACAATATTACAACTATTTATTATAGAATCTATCCATTTCCAAGATTCTTCTAATTCATTACAACTAACAAAAAGTGATTGAGTACCTTGCATTATTTCTAATATTAATAATTCATATGCATCTGTTTTATATTTATTTTTATTATTTTTATAAAAATCAAAATTTAATTTTGTATTTTGTAATTCATATTTATAATTTAAACCAGGTAATTTATTTAAAATTTGCATTTCAATTCCCTCATTTGGGTGTAAACGAATAACTAATTTATTTTGAGGAATTTTTTTATTATATTTATTAAACAAATTAAATGGTATTTTTTTAAAATAAATTACAATTTCTGAAAATTTTTTTTTTAATCTTTTTCCACTTCTTAAATAAAAAGGTACACCTGCCCATTTTAAATTATCAATATCAACACGCATAGAAACAAAAGTTTCAGTATTACTATTTTTATTTAATTTTATTTCTTCTAAATAACTAGGAACATTTATTCCATTAATATTTCCATTAGTGTATTGTCCTAAAACTATTTTTTCATTAACATTATTAAAATCGATTCGTCTTAAAGAACGTATAACTTTAACTTTTTCATCTCTAATATTATCAGTATTTAATTTTATTGGTTTTTCCATAGCAATTATTGTTAAAATTTGTAATAAATGATTTTGTATCATATCTTTAATTTGACCAGTTTTATCAAAATATTCAATTCTTCCTTCAATACCAACTTCTTCTGAAACTGTTATTTGTACAGAATCAATAATATGATTACCCCAATTATTTAAAAAAAAAATATTAGAAAAACGAAATGCTAATAAATTTAAAACACTATCTTTTCCTAAATAATGATCTATTCTATATACTTGAGATTCATCAAAATATTTCAAAATTTTTTTATTAATATAATTGTATGACTCTAAATTTGTACCTAAAGGTTTTTCTATAACAATACATGAATTTTTAATATTCATTTTTAATTTCCCTAATCCATCACAAATTGCAGAAAAAGTATTAGGAGGCATAGCACAATAATTAATTAAAATATTATTTTTAAAATTTAAAATTTTTTTTAATTTTACAAAATTATCACTATAATATACATCTAAATTACAAAATTTAAAACGTGAAATAAATTTTAACCAAATTTTTTCATTAATTTTTTCTCTTAAAAAAATACTTAATGATTTTCTAATCATATTTATATAATCTTTTTTTAACCAATTAGATCGACTTACACCAATTATACAACTATTATCATTAATATTATTAGTTTTTTCTAAATAATATAAAGAGGGTAATATTTTACGTTTAGATAAATCCCCTTTAACTCCAAAAATTATAAAATCACAAGCTTTTATATTTTTTTTAAACATTAAATTCTCTTTATTTTAAAAAGTAATAATATATTTTAAAATTTTATATAAAATAAATATTTTAATAAATAAAAAATATAATTTAAATAAATTTAATTTTTAAATATTTTCTGAAATTTTAATTATTTTAAAAAAATCATTAATATTTAAAGATGAATTTCCAATTAATAAACCATCAACATCTTTTTGTATTAATAATTCTTTTGCATTTTTACTATTAACAGAACCACCATATTGTATTATAATACTTTTAGATATATCTGTATCATATAAATTAATTTTAGAACGTATAAATTTATGTATTTTTTGAACATCACTTGGTTTTGCTGAAATTTTATTACCGATAGACCATATAGGTTCGTAAGCAATAACACAATTTTTAAATGCTTTTATCCCTAAATTTTTAATAATTAAATCAATTTGATTAAAACAAACTTTTTTAGTTTCATTTTTATTTTTTTCATATAATGTTTCACCAATACATAAAATAGGAATTAAATTATTTTCTTTAACACTTATAAATTTTTTTAAAATTTCAAAATTAGTTTCTTTGTGATAAATACGTCTTTCAGAATGACCTATTAATACATATTTTACACCTATATCTTTTAACATTTTAGAAGAAACGTCTCCAGTGTAAGCACCAAATAAATTAATATCAACATTTTGTGCACATATTGTAATATTACTATTTTTAGTTTCTTCAATAGCTTTATTTAAATAAATAAATGAAGGAGCAATGGAAATATTACATTTTTTAATATTATTTAGTTTATAACATATTTTTTTTAAAAAAATATTTGTAAAATATTTATTACCATTTAATTTCCAATTAGCAATAATTAATGGAGTTTTCATATTATTCCTTATATAAAAAATTATATTATAAATTATAAATATATCGTATAAATATAATTAATATAAATTATATTAAAATATTTGACTTATTATTTTAAAAATTTAAAATATATAATATTAATAAAATAAATATTTATTATTTTAAAATATTTAAAAAATATGTCTAATATTAAAATTTTTTCAGGTAATTCTAATATAGAAATTTCTAAAAAAATATCAAAAAAATTAAAAATAAAATTAAGTAATTCTCATGTTGGACGTTTTAGTGATGGTGAAATTAATATTCAAGTTAATGAAAATGTAAGAGGTGATGACATATTTATAATACAATCCATTTGCGCACCAAGTAATGATAATTTAATGGAATTACTTATTATAATTGATGCTCTTAGAAGAGCATCAGCAGGACGTATTACTGCAGTAATCCCATATTTTGGTTATGCTAGACAAGATAGACGAATGTATTCTTCAAGAGCACCAATAACAGCAAAAATAATAGCTAATTTTTTAACAAATGTTGGAGTTAATCGTATATTAACAGTAGATTTACATTCAGAACAAATACAAGGATTTTTTGATATTCCAGTAGATAATATCTTTGGAAGTTTAATATTTTATAAAGATATAATTAAAAAAAAAAAAGAAGGTGATATTACAATAGTATCCCCAGATATTGGTGGTGTTATAAGAGCAAGAACAATTTCAAAAATTTTAAATGATACTGATATTGCTATAATAAATAAACGTAGACAAAGTATAAATACTTCACAAGTAATGCATATAATAGGAAATGTAACAAATAAAAATTGTGTATTAATTGATGATATGATTGATACTGGGGGTACTTTACATAAAGCGGCAAAAGCTTTAAAAAAAAACGGGGCTAAAAAAGTTTTTGTTTACGTAACTCATCCTGTTCTTTCGGGTAATTCAATGAAATATATTAAATCAACAGAAATAGATGAAATTACTGTTTGTGATAGTATTCCAATATCTAAAAATATTATTAAAAATAATAAAATTAATATACTAACTTTATCAAATATATTGGCCGAATCAATTCGAAGAATACATAATGATCAATCAATTTCAGAAATATTCAAAAATTAAAATATTAAATTATATATATAAAATATTATTTATTAATATTATAAAATAAAATTATAATAATTTAATTTAAAAAATAAATAAAAAAATATATTTTAATATATATAATTTCAACATATATATATATTAATACCAATTTTTAATACAATATAATTTATTTATTTATTTATATAATTTCAAATTTATTATTTATCTTTACTTTTATTAATTAAAAAAATAAATTTTAAAAAAATTATATTTATTACATTAAATAAAAATATTTATATTTTTAAAAACTTCATTTATTTTAATAATATTAAATATTATTCATATCTTAAAATTCATAAATTAAAATATATTTAAATTGTTTTAAATTTATATAAAATTTAATAATTTTTAACATAATAAATTATTAAAACTTAATATAAAATTAAATTGTTAAATTTTAAAAAATATATTTTATATAATGATTTATTTTAATCATTTAAATATTTATATTTTTAAAAAATATAAACTTGATTTTTTAAAAAAATATAATATATTAATTTAATTAAATAGCATAATTTAATATTAAAATTAAATTCAAAAACAATATTTAAAAATTAATTGAATTATATTTATAATTATTTTATACTTTAAAAATATTATTAATAAATAAAATTTTATATATAAATAGATAAATTAAAAATTAAAACATTTTAATATTAAATTTTATTATTTTATTAATTTATTAATATATAATAATAATAATTAATTTTAAAAACTTTAAATTTTAATTTACAAAACCAATACTTTATATAAAATTATTTTTATTTACTATAATATTATTTAATAATTTTAATTTTTATATATTATACAATTAAATTTTGTAAATATATAAAATTTTAAATAAATATTTTATATTTTATTATATATATTATTATATATACTAAATCTAACAAATTAATAAATTTTAAAAATAATATAATCAATCCATTTAAAAATATTTATAAATTTATTTAAAAACGATTTATAAAAATAAAAATAATATATTTATTATAATTAATTATATTTAAAAATATTGACAAATATATTAATTATATAATACTTCATTATAGTTATAATATAAAATAATAAATAATTTTTAAAAATAAATACAAAATTAATAATATATTATAATATAATAAATTAAAAGTTAATAAAAAGATTTTTTAAAAAATTTTAAAAACATATTTAAAAATTTAACATTTTATAATATTATAAATAATTGATAATATTATAAAATAAAATTTTAAATTTAATAATAATTTTATTTAAAAGGAATAATAATATGAAAAATATAATAAATAAAAATTTAAATAATCAATTAAACTTAGAAAATTATTCTTCAAATTTATATTTACAAATGAGTGCATGGTGTAATATTGAGAATTTTAAAAACGCTTCTATTTTTTTTCTGAAAAATTCAGAAGAAGAATTACAACATATGAAAAAAATATTTAATTTTTTATGTGATATTAATATATTACCAATAATAAATTTAAATATTTCATTTGAAAAAAATTATATTTCAATTAAAGATATTTTTGAAAAAGCTTATGATAATGAAAAAAAAATAACACATAATATTAATTATATATCAGACATAGCATTAAAACAAAAGGATTTTAGAACATTTCATTTCTTAAGTTGGTATATACTAAAACAAAATGAGGAAGAAAAAATATTAAAAACAATTTTAGAAAATTTAAATTGTTTTATTTATAATAAAAAAAATATTTTAATGTTTGATAATTTATTTTTATCAAAATATATTTAAATTAGATAACAAATAATCAAAAATTATTTAATTTTACTTACTTTATTAATTTTTAAATTATATTAATTTATATTATAACTTTAAAATCATATTTATTAAATTAAATAAAAATATTAAATATTTAAAAAAATTATTTCATTTTAATAATATTATTAATACCCCTTTAAAGGGGGTATTAATAATTCTTAAAAAATTAAATTATTAATAAAATTTTTATTTTAAAAACATTATTAATATATAATATTTTATATACCAAAATATAAATATACAAATTCTAATATTTATAATATTAAATTTTATTAATTTTTAAATTCACTTTATAAATATAATATTAATAATAATAATTAATTTAAAATAAATAATTTTAATTAATAAATTAATAAAATATTATATAAAAGTATTTTAAAATATTTATTTATATTAATTAATATAATTTGTATTATAAATAAATATTTATATAACTAAAAATTTTAATTTTAGAAATTAATTTGATTTAAATTTATAAAAAATATAATTTATTAAAAAATATTATTTTTATTTTTATAATATTATTTAATGAATTTATTTTTTTTAATATATATAATAACATATTATAAATATACAAAATTTTTAATAAAATTTATATTTTATATTATTTTACAAAATAATTATAATAAATTATTAAATTTTAAAAAATTATAAAATTAATTAATTTTAAAATATTTTAAAATTCAGTAAGAATATTAAAATTTAAATTAATAAATTTATTTAATAAAGTATTTTTAAAAATATTTAAAAAAAATTATTTTATTAAGAAATTAAATGGCAAATATAAAATCATCACATAAAAGAAATATAAAATCAAAAAAAAAACATAAATATAATTCAATGTATAAATCTATGTTAAAAACATTTATTAAAAAAACTATTTTATTAATATCTTACAATAATAAAGAAAACGCAAAAAAAATTTTTAAACAAACTCAAAAAATTTTAGATAGACAAGTTTCAAAAAAAATAATCCATAAAAATAAAGCATCACGTTACAAATCAATTTTATCTATTAAAATAAATAAAATGTAAAAATTAATATTTAAAATAATTTTCACGAACTCAATTTAGAGTTCGTGAAAATTATTTCAAATACATTTAATATTTAAATTTTAAACAAATATTAAAATATAAAAATTTATTAAAAATATAATTTTTTTTATAATTAATACCATAAAATATTATTAAAAAAAATTACTAATATAATTTTATTTTTGTTATAATAAATATAATAAATATATTTAAAATAAATAAAAATTAACAATATTTAATTTAAATTAATTTATTAATTTTAAAATCATATTTATATTATAATTTTATAATTATTAATTTTTTCAATAAATTTATTAGGTATTTCTTTAATAAATCTAGAGGGTATAGGAAATATTTTTTTACCACATATATGTCGAACTTTAGTATATGTTAATACCAATTTTTTGATAGCTCTTGTTATTCCTACATAAGCTAATCTTCTTTCTTCCTCTAAAGATTTATTATTAAATATATAATAACCAGGAAATATTCCTTCTTCCATTCCTATTATAAATACTAAATTAAATTCCAACCCTTTAGATGAATGTAAAGTCATTAATTTTACTGTATCATTTTGTTTAAAATTTTTAGTATCATTATTTAAAATAGTATATGAAATAAATAATTTTAAAATTTCAGTTTCTTTATTATTTTTAATATAAAAATTTTTAGTTAATTCAATTAACTTAAGTAAATTATTAATTTTATTTTTTGAATCTCTTTTTTTTTCATATATTGTAAAAAAATTAATTTTTTGAATAATATAATTTATTTGTTCATATAATTTTAAATTTTTTATTTTATCTTTAATTTCATTAATTAAAATAATAAATTTTTTTAAATTTAAAATTTGTCTATTTTTTAATAATTTTTTTTTTAAAATTATATTTATTGAATTAAATAAAGATATATTATATTTTTTAGACACTAAATTTATTTTAATAATAGTATTATTACCGATACCTCTTTTAGGAGTATTAATAATTCTTAAAAAAGCAATATCATCATTATAATTTAAAAAAAAACGAAGATATGAAATTACAATTTTTATTTCAGCTCTATTAAAAAAATTAACACCATTTAAAATTTCATAATTTATATTATTTTTTAATAAAATTTTTTCAGGCATATTAGATTGAATATTATTTCTATATAAAATAGCACAATCATTTAACGTACCACCATTAAATTTCCAAATCTTAATATAATTAACTACAAATTTAGCTTCATCAGTTTCATCAATTGCAGAATATATTGAAATTAATTCCCCACTTTCTTTTTTAGTCCATAATTTTTTTTTAATTCTATTATTATTATTATTAATTAATTCATTTGCTGCAAATAAAATATTTTTTGTTGATCTATAATTTTGATCTAAACAAATAATTTTTGTATTTGAGTAATCTAATATAAATTTTTTAATTAATTCAGTTTTAGCACCTCTCCACCCATATATAGATTGATCATCATCTCCTACAATCATAATTTGATTATTTTTATTTTTAATTTTTTTAATCCAATTATATTGAACATCATTTATATCTTGAAATTCATCAATTAAAATATATTTAAATTGTTTTTTGTATTTTTCTAAAATTTTATGATTTTTACATAACAAATTATTAGCACTTATTAAAATTTCACCAAAATCTAAAAGCCCATATTTATTACATTTTTCTTGATATATTTTATATATATATGATAATTTATTTTTATTATTTAAATCTTTACAATCTTTAGGATGTAAACCTGAATTTTTTTTTTTATTAATATAATACATTGATTTAATTGGAGAATATAATTTAATATCAAGATTTAATTTTTTAATAATATTTTTAATTAAATTAATTTGATCATCTTTATCAATTATTTGATAATTTTTAAACAAATCATTATTAATACATAACATTTTATATGCTAAACTATGAAAAGTACCAATCCAAATATCTTTTAAATTAAATTTTATTAATTTATTAATTCTATTGTATATTTCTTTAGCAGCTTTATTAGTAAATGTAACAGCAATAATTGATTTAGGAGAAACACCTTTAATTGTAATTAACCAATTAATACGGTTAACTAAAACTCTTGTTTTACCACTACCAGCGCCTGCTAAAATTAATAAATTTTTACTATTTGAAACAATTGCTTTGATTTGTTTTTCATTCATATCTTCAATTAATTTATTATACATAAATAACTCTTAATAAAATTTTATTAAAATTAATAAAATATTTTCAAATATTTATTTATATTCATTAATATAATTTACATTATATATAGGTATTTCTACAACTAAATCTCTTTTTTTAATTTTAATTTGACAACTTAATCTACTTTTAATTTCTAATCCCCATGCTTTATCTAAAATATTATTTTCATTTTCTTTAATATTATTTAATGAACTTAATCCTTTATGTATTATACAGTGACATGTTGTACATATACAAGATTTTTTACAAACATTTTCTATTTTTATATTATTTTTATGAGCTAAATCTAACAAATTAGTACCTTTTTTAGATTCTATAATTAATCCATTTAAACATATTTTTTTATTTGGTAAAAAAAATACTTTTGGCATTTTTAACCTTAAATATAATAATTTAATAATATCAAAATATAAAAATATTTATTATTATAATTTATTTTTTAAAAAAAACAAGGGGTAAAAAAAAATTTTAATTAATATAATTAATTAATAAAATATTTTTAATAATATTATAAAAATAATTTTTCACGAACTCTATTAAGAGTTCGTGAAAATTATTGTAAAATTAATTAATTTTAATTTTTATAAATTATATAAATTATTTTTTAAAAAATCAATAAATTTTTTTTTTTTATTTTTTTTTAATATATCAATATATTTTTTAATTTTATCATTATCAAATATATCAATAAATTTTTGAGTTTTAATTTTCTTAATTACATTAATATGTTTTTTTATTTTATTTTTATGATATAAATAACCACTACCTGCAGGTATTAATCTACCAACTATTACATTTTCTTTCAAACCTCTAAGTTCATCTATTTTTTCATTAATTGAAGCATCTGTTAAAATTTTTGTTGTTTCTTGAAATGATGCTGAAGAAATAAATGAATCAGTTGTTAAAGATGATTTAGTAATTCCCATAAGATCTCGAGTAAAAATTATAGGTTTTTTATTTTGCATTATTAATTGTTCATTCATAATTTTAACACGAGATAACTCAATTTTTTCACCTGATAAAAAATGACTATCTCCTGGATTTTTTATAATTACTTTTCTTAACATTTGTCGAATAATAACTTCAATATGTTTATCATTTATTTTTACACCTTGTAAACGATAAACGTTTTGCACTTCATTTATAATATAATTTACAGATTCACTTAAACCCCTTAAACGTAAAATATCATGTGGAACTTCAGTTCCATAAGAAATCACATCACCTTTTGATACATATTCACCTTCAAAAACATTTAATTGTCTCCATTTTGGAATCATAATTTCACAAACATTTATACCATTTGATTTTATATATAAACGTTTTTTTCCCCTTGAATCTTTACCAAATATAATAACTCCATCAAATTCAGCTAAAATAGAGGGATTTTTAGGTTTTCTACCTTCAAATAAATCAACAACACGTGGTAAACCACCAGTAATATCTTTTGTCTTAGCTATTTCTTGTGGAACACGAGCTAATATACTACCAACTTTAATTTCATCTCCCTCTTTGATTTTAACTATTGATTTTGGAGGTAATAAATAATGAGCAATAATATTAGTATCTGGAAAATAAACTGGTTTATTATATATATCAACTACTGTTAAAAAAGGTCTTGTATATTTAATATTTTTATTAAATTTATTATATTCTAAAACTATCATAACAGATAATCCAGTTAATTTATCATTTTTAAATATAACTGTTTGACCATCTATAATACCTGTAAATTTAACAAACCCATATACTTCACTTATAATAGGTATTATATGGGGATTCCAATTAGCAATTATTTCTTTTGATTTAACCATATCATTATGAACTTTAGTAATAATCGCACCATATGGAATTTTATGTATTTCTTTAGTATATTTAAATTGATCAATTATTTTTAATTTAGAATTTCTAGAAGTAACAATAATTTTACCATTAATATTTTTAATGCATTTTAAATTTTTAAATATAATTTTTCCACTATTTTTAATTAAAATAAAAGACTCTGTTGCGATACGTAATGCGGTACCACCAACATGAAAAGTTCTCATCGTTAATTGAGTACCTGGTTCACCAATAGATTGAGCTGCAATAATTCCAACAGCAACACCTTTGTTTACAAGATTCCCTTTAGATAAATCTATACCATAACATTTAATGCAAATTCCAAAATTTGTTTCACAAGTTACTGCGGATCTAACTTTTACCCTAGTAATATGTCTTTTTTCTATAATTTTACATATTTCTTCAGTTAAAAAAGTATTTTTTAAAATTAAAATTTTATTTGTATTGTTAATATTAATATTTTGTGAAGTTATTCTACCAAATATACGATCACTTAATGATTCTTTAATTATATTACCTTCAATTATAGAAGTTAACCAAATTCCATTTTTTGTTTTACAATCTACTTCAGTAATAATTAAATCTTGAGAAACATCAACTAATCTTCTAGTTAAATAACCAGAATTTGCTGTTTTTAAAGCAGTATCAGCTAAACCTTTTCTAGCTCCATGTGTTGAAATAAAATATTGTATTACATTTAATCCTTCTCTAAAATTTGCTGTTATAGGTGTTTCAATAATATTACCATCAGGTTTTACCATTAAACCTCTCATACCAGAAAGTTGTCTTATCTGAGTAATTGATCCTCTAGAACCAGAATCTGCCATCATAAAAATATTATTAAAAGAAAATTGTTTTATTATTTTATTATTACATTCAATATTTTTTTCAAATGATAAATTTTTAATCATTGATTTTGTAATATCATCATTTGCTATAGCCCATACATCAATTATTTTATTATAACGTTCACTATTTGTTAAAAATCCAAATTTAAATTGATTTTGAATTTCTTTAACATAATTTTCAGATTTTTTAATAATTTCAAACTTATTTTTAGGAATTAACATATCATCAATAGATACTGAAATACCTGATTTTGTGGCATATTTAAATCCAATAGACATTAATTTATCAGCAAAAATCACAGTTTTTTTTAATCCTAATGTACGGTAACAAATACTTAAAATATTTAAAATTTTTGTTTTATCTAAATTTATATTAATAATATCATATGATAAACCTTTAGGAAAAATCATCCAAAGAATCGCTCTTCCTATAGTAGTATCTATTAATCTTGTTTTATGATGCCATTTTTTTTTAATTTTAATACTCTCATTAATTTTAACCTTTACTTTTGCATTTAATGAAGCAAAACCCATATAATAAACCATTTTAGCTTCCTTAACACTGCTCAATATAATACCATTTCCTTTAGCATTTATATATTCTCGAGTCATATAATATAAACCTAATATAATATCTTGTGAAGGTATAATTACAGGTTCCCCATTTGCAGGTGATAAAATATTATTTGTAGACATCATAAGAATACGTGCCTCTAATTGAGCTTCATTAGTTAATGGAATATGAACAGCCATTTGATCACCATCAAAATCCGCATTATATGCAGTACAAACTAATGGGTGTAATTGTATAACTTTTTCTTCAGTTAAAACAGGTTCAAATGCTTGTATTCCTAAACGATGTAATGTTGGAGCTCTATTTAATAATACTGGATGATTTTTTGATATTTTCTCTAAAATATTTAAAACTATAGGATCCTCATTATCTACCATTTTTTTAGCAGTTTTTATTGTATTTGCTAAATTTAAAGATTGTAATTTTCCAAAAATATATGGTTTAAATAATTCTAAAGCCATTTTTATAGGTAAACCACATTGATTTAATTTTAAAAATGGTCCTACTGTAATTACTGATCTTCCAGAATAATCTACTCTTTTTCCTAAAAGATTTTGTCTAAATCTACCTTGTTTGCCTTTAATTATATCAGATAAAGATTTTAATTGACGCTTATTAGTACCTAAAATAGCTTTCCCTCTGCGTCCATTATCAAATAAGGCATCTACTGCTTCTTGTAACATTCGTTTTTCATTTTTAATAATAATATTAGGTGCTGATAATTCTATTAATTTTTTTAATCTATTATTTCTATTAATAATACGACGATATAAATCATTAAGATCTGAAGTTGCAAATTTACTTTCATCCAATTGAACTAATGGTCTTAAATCAGGAGGTAATACAGGTAAAACAGTTAATATTACCCATTCAGGTTTATTAGATGTATTAATAAACGATTCTAACAATTTAATTCTATTAATTATTTTTTTTCTTTTATTAAAAGAATTAACTTCATATAACATATATCGCAATTTAACATATTCTAATTTTAAATTTATTTTTTTTAATAAATATAAAATAGCTTCAGCCCCAATTTTCGCAATAAACTTATCTCCGAATTTTTTTTTTAAAAATGAATATTTTTTTTCATTAATAAGTTGTTTTTTTTTAAAATTTGTAGGTCCCTTTTTAATTACTACATATGATTCAAAATATAAAATTTTTTCAATAACTTTTAAAGACATATTTAATAATAAACTAATACGTGATGGTAATGATCTAAAAAACCAAATATGAGCAATAGGTGTAGATAATTTTATATGTCCCATTCTTTCGCGTCTAACATTTTTTTTAATAATTTCAACACCGCACTTTTCACATCTTATTCCGCAATATTTTAATTTTTTATATTTTCCACATATACATTCATAATTTTTAATTGGACCAAAAATACTAGAACAAAATAAACCATCACGTTCAGGTTGTAATGTACGGTAATTAATTGTTTCGGATTTTTTAACTTCTCCAAAAGACCAAGAAAGTATTTTTTTTGGTGAAGCTATAGATATTTTAATAGCATCAAAATCTATAATATTATTTTGATCTGGTATTAAATGTAAATTATTAACCAAAACTAACTCCTATAATTTTAAGGCACATAAAAATGTGCCCAAAATTAAATAAATTTTTTTTAAAATATTTATTAAAAAAACTTAAATTATTTATTTTCATATAATTCAACATCAATACCTAAAGATTTAATTTCTTTAACAAGAACATTAAAGGATTCAGGAATATTTGGTTCAGCATAATATTTATTATCAACAATTTTTTTATAAATTTTAATTCTACCATTAACATCATCAGATTTAATAGTTAGCATTTCTTGTAATATATATGCAGCACCATAAGCTTCTAAAGCCCAAACTTCCATTTCACCTACTCTTTGACCACCGAATTTTGCTTTACCTTTTAATGGTTGTTGTGTTACTAAACTATATGAACCTATTGATCTAGCATGAATTTTATCAACCACTAAATGATTTAATTTTAACATATACATATAACCAACTGTAATTGGTTTTTCAAATTTTTCACCGGTTTGACCATCAAATAAAGTAATTTGTCCTGTCTCTGAAATACCGCTGAATTTTAAAAACTCTTTTATTTCTTTTTCATTAGCTCCATCAAAAACCGGTGATGAAACAGGTAGTCCTTTTGAAAGATTATTAGCTAACAACAATACTTCTTTATCAGTAAATTCATTAAAATTTATTTTTTGAACATTATTAATACCAAAATTATAAATTTTTTGAATAAATTTTCTTAATTCATATATTTTTTTATGAGTTTTAATCATTTTATTTATTTTTTTACCAATTTCTTTAGCAGCCATACCTAAATGAACTTCTAAAACTTGCCCTACATTCATTCTTGATGGTACACCTAAAGGATTAAGTACAATATCAATAGGTACACCAAACTCATCATAAGGCATATCTTCAACTAAATTAATTTTTGATATAACACCTTTATTACCATGTCTACCAGACATTTTATCACCAGGTTGAATATTATGTTTAGTAGCTATATATATTTTAATCATTTTTAATATTCCAGGACATAAAGTGTTTATTTTAACATTATTATTATTATTTTTAATAATTTTATTTCTTTTTTTTTTTTTATAATTATTGTAAATTAAAATTAAATTCATTAATTTTTTTTCTTCTATTTTATTTTTAAGAATAAATTTAAACATTTTTTGAAATTTAATTTTTTTAATTATTAATAAATTTATATTATTATTTTTAAATAATTCATAAATACAATTATAAAATAATACTTTAAATTTATTAATAACATTATTTATATTATATAAAATTTTACTTTTAATAATCTTTTTAGTAATTTTCTTCTTCTTTTTTTTAACAAATATTTTAACATCTATAACTTTCCCATTTATCCCATGTGGTACACGTAATGAAGAATCTTGAATTTCAGGAGATTTTTCTCCAAATATAGCACTTAATAATTTTTCTTCAGATTTTAATTTTTTAACACTTTTTGGAATTATTTTACTTACTAAAATATCACCTTCAAAAACTTCAGCGCCAATTTTTATAATACCAAATTTATCAAGTTTAGAAAACATATATTTAGGTAATCCTGGGATATAAGAAACAATTTTTTCACAATTAACTTTTGTATCTTTAATTTCACATGATATTTCTTGTATATGAATAGTTGTAAATTTATTTTTCTGAACTATTCCTTCAGAAATTAATATTGAATCTTCAAAATTATAACCATTCCAAGACATAAATGCAATACGCATATTTTTTCCTAAAGATAATTCACCACAATCTGTAGAAGGGCCATCTGCTAAAACATCTCCCTTTAAAATTTTATCCCCTAATGATACACAAGGTGTTTGATTTATACAAGTATTTTGATTAGATCTAACATATTTAATTAAATTATATTTATCTAAATTTTCTTTATTATAAATTGATTCATTATTATCAACTTTTATAATAATTTGTGTAGAATCTACATATTTTACTATTCCACTTCTTTTAGCTAAAACTAATACACCTGAATCATTAGCGATTATACGTTCCATACCTGTGCCAACAATAGGTTTTTCTGTAATTAAAAGAGGAACAGATTGACGTTGCATATTAGCACCCATTAAAGAACGATTAGCATCATTATGTTCTAAAAAAGGAATTAATGAAGCTCCAATAGAAAGAATTTGTTGATTTGATACATCAATATAATTTACTTTTTTATTATTAAAAAATTTAGATTCATTTTTATAACGACAACTTATTAATTTTTCAACAAATCTACCATTTTTATTAATTTTAGAATTCGCTTGAGCGATAACAAATTTTTCTTCCTCAATAGATGTTAAATAACGAATTTTATTAGTTAATACACCATTATTAACAAATCTATAAGGGGTCTCTAAAAAACCATATTTATTAATTTGTGAAAATATAGATAAAGAATTAATAAGACCAATATTTGGGCCTTCAGGTGTTTCAATAGGGCAAATTCTACCATAATGTGTTGAATGAACATCTCTTACTTCAAACCCAGCACATTCAAGAGTTAAGCCTCCTAAACCAAGAGCAGAAATTCTTCTTTTATGTGTAATCGTAGAAAGAGGATTATTTTGATCCATAAATTGTGAAAGAGGATTTAAAATAAAAAAATCTTTAAAATAAGATGAAATTATTTTACAATTAATAAAATTTTTAGGAAAAAAAAATTTTTTATGTTTTAATATTTTTTCTTGAATAGATTTTCTTGAATTCATTAAACTTAAATAAAAATGACTATTAATCATCTCACCAATTGAACGAATTCTCCTATTTCCTAAATGATCAATATCATCAATTATTTCTTTACCATTTCGAATATTTAATATTTTTTTAACAATTAAAACAATATCTTTTTTATCTAAATGAATTGATTTAAAATTATCCATTCTAGAAATAGAATAATTTAATTTAACTCTACCTACTTTTGATAAATTATATTTATTTCCTGAAAAAAATAAGGATTCGAAAAATCTTTCAGCACCATCTAATGTTAAACTTTCTTCGGGTTTTAAAATATGGTAAATTTCAATTAATGAACTTAAACGATCATATGTTGGATCATAATGTAAAGTATTTGATATATAATTTCCGTTATCTGTATTATTTGTATATATAACTATAACTTCTTTATACCCATTGTTTTTTAATTCATTTATAATATTTTTAGATAATTTCATATTAGCTATACAAATTAATTTACCATATTTATCATAATAATCTTTAACTACTGTTTTATTACAAACAAAACTTAATGGTACAAAAATACTTTTAACATTATCTTTTATTAATTCATTAATATATTTATTTGTAATCCTTTTTCCTTTTTTAACATATATTTTATTATTTGAAATTATATCAAAAGGTGATATTTCACTTTTAATTCTATCTAATATTAAATCCATTTTTATTTTATCATCACTAATATTAAAAATAATTTTTTCATAAAACATATCTAAAATATTTTCTGTAGTATAATTTAATGCTCTTAAAATTGTAGTTACAGGTATTTTTTTACTTTTATCAATACGAACATATAAAATATCTTTTAAATCAAATTCAAAATCTAATAATGCCCCTGCATAGGGAATTAATTTAGCATTATATAATTTTTTTTTAGCCACACTAGTATTTTTTATATCATTATTAAAAAAAATACCAGGGCTACGATGTATTTGAGAAACTATAACTCTTTCAACACCATTAACCACAAATGTAGAATTTTTAGTCATTAAAGGAATTTCACACATATCTATTATTTTTTCTTTAACAAATTTTATGATTTTTTTATATTTATAATTATACATAATTAATCTTAATTTTACTTTTAACATACCATAGTATGTTGTACCTCTATCTTTACATTCTTGAAAACTAAATAGGGGTTTACCTATTTTATAATCTACATATTGCAATGAAACACTATAATTATGATTATTAATAGGAAAAAAATTAGATAATATATTTCCTATTCCTATTTTAGATGATAAATTTTTATTAATAAATTTTTTAAACGTTTCAATTTGAAGAGAAAGCAAATAAGGTACATTTAAAATTTGTAAATGTTTACCAAAACTTTTTCTTATTCTTTTTTTTTCGCTATTTGAATAATCCATTCTTTAACTCCAAAAAAAATTTTAAATTTTAATAAAATTTTAAATTTCATAAAAGACTGAAGAAAAAAATCAACAGTCTTTTATGGTCCTACAATAAATTATTTTTATTGAATTTCAACGATAGCACCAGAAATTTCTATTTTTTTTTTAAAATTTTCTGCATCTACTTTATTTAAATTTTCTTTTAAAATAACTGGAGCTGATTCAACAAGATCTTTAGATTCTTTTAAACCTAAACCAATAATACTACGAACTGCTTTTATAACAGAAATTTTATTTTTACCAAATGATTTTAAAAATACATTAAATTCAGTTTTTTCTTCTTTTTCATCTTTACTATTATTGAAATTATTTGGTAAATAATTAGATGTAATATTAAATTTTTTTTCTATAATAGTAACAAGTTCTGAAATTTCCTTAATTGACATAGATTCTATAATTTCTAATATTTTTTCATTTTTATTCATATTTACCTAATATATTAATAATATTAAAATATTTTATTTTTTAAACTTTTCTTTTAAATTATTTAAAACGCGAATAAATTTACCAATAGATATTTCTTTCAAAATATAACTTAATTTAAATATAATTTCTTCTAAAGTTGGTAACATTGCTAATTTATCAATATCTTCTTTTTTAATTATTTGTCCTTCAAAAGCTGCTAATTTAATTTTAAAATTTTTATTTTTCTTTTCAAATTCTTTACATAATCTAGCAGAAAACGATGGATTTTTTTTTGCGAAACATATTATATTATTTCCTAAAATATTATTTTTTAAATAATCAAATTTTGTATCTTTTAAAGCAATTTTAAACAAATTATTACGTATTAATAATACTTCAACATTCATTGTTCTTCCTTTTTTCCTAAAATTATTAATTATATTAGAATTTATAAAATTAGGATTTGATACAACTATAGATAAAGTTTTATTAATAATTTTTTTAACTTTTAAAATAATTTTTTTTTTCTCATTAAAATTCATAATTATATCCAAAATCATAAATTATTTAAATTTATTAAATATTGTTATTTAAATAAGTAATTATATTAATATATATAAAAATGTCAAATTTAAAATTTATATAATTTATATAATTTTAAAAATTATAAATATTATTATGATTATAAAATATATTTTAATAAAAATTAAAAAAAAAAATATTAAAAAAAGAATTGATAAAATATTATCCTCTATTTTACCCAAATATTCAAGATCTTATATTAAAAATTTAATAATAAATAATAAAATAAAGATAAATTCTAAATTAATTATTAAACCAAATAAAAAAATATTAAAAAGAGCTATAATAAAAATTATATTTAAAAAAAAAAAAAAAATAATAAAACAAAAAAAAATAAAATTAAATATTTTATACGAAGATAAATATTTAATAATTATAAATAAACCAAATAATTTTGTAATTCATCCTGGTTATAAAAATTTAAAAAATACATTAATTAATTCATTAATATATTATAATAATTTTTTAATATTAATCAAAAAATTAGGTATAGTTCATCGTTTAGATAAAGATACATCAGGTTTAATAATATTAACTAAAACATTATTATCTAGAAAATTAATGATTAATTCTTTTAAATATCAAAAAATCAAAAAAAAATATTATGGAATAGTAACTGGAAATGTTATTAATAATGGTTACATCAATGCAAAAATTAAAAGAGATATTAAAAATAGAATTAAGATGAATATAAATAAAAATGGGAAAAAATCTATTACTTATTACAAAATTATTAAAAAATTTAAACATTATACAAAACTTAAAATTTTAATAAAAAGTGGAAGAACACACCAAATCAGAATACATATGTTATATATAAATCATCCATTAATAAATGATAAAAAATATAATAAAAATAAAAATATTTTATATAAAAAAAATATACCTAAAAATATATTTAACAGACATGCCTTACATTCTTATTATTTAAATTTTTACCATCCAATTTATGGTTTTAATATAAATTGTAATTCTAAAATACCATTAGATATTTTAAATTTAACAAATATATTAAAATAAAATAAAATATATAAATATTTATTTAAATTCATAAATATAATAAAAACAAAATTAATATAATTTAATTATATCATTTAAAATTAAAATAAATATAATAATAATTTTTGCAAATTATATTAATATAATTTTATTTTAAAATTATAACATAAACCAAATATTACCAAAAAAATCAATACCTATATAATTTATTAAATACAATATTAAAATTATAAATACCGAAAAATAATTAACATTTTCCATATTTGGAATTATAAATTTTATTATTTCAATAATCTTATTAGATAATTGCGATACAAATTTTTTAAATAAACTAGATCTTTGTTGAAAACAATTCATTAACATAAACATACTAATAACCCAAAAAATTAAATAATTAAATATTTTAATTAAAGATATTAATGACAATAATATAGTAATGTGGAAATTTGTAATTGGTGAAGTATTTTGTATATATGATATTAATAAAAATTTAACAAACATTAATATAAATGCTATTAATAAAGAAATATTATATGTAGAATTAATTAAAGGAATTTTTTTTTTGAAAAAATCAATGGGTATCTGTGTAATTTTTTTAATAAATATTGCAAATGGATGATCAAAACTTGAAAAAGCCCATTCAATCCACATTCTTAATAAAAAACTAATAGCGCAAAAATCTATAATATTTTTAACTAAAAAATTAAGTGTTAACATTTATTAATCCTTTTAAAAATAATTTTAAATCATATTTCAATGATTAAATAAATTTAATATATATTTAAATATATATATGATATATTAAATATAAAATAATTATATAAATTAATAAATAAATAATCTATAAAATTTAAATATTTTTCCAAAATTAATAAACTAATTAATTATAATACATTAATTAAATTAGAATAAAATAAAATTAAAAGGAAATAAATGTTTGATAATAAAAAGGATAGTAAAATTAATAATATTAAGTTATTACCGCATTCTTTAGAAGCAGAGCAATCTATATTAGGGGGATTAATATTAAATAATAATCATTGGGAAAATATAATAGAACGTATTAACGCTAACGATTTTTATAGTAATCAACATAAAATTATTTTTGAAGAAATGAGTTTTATATTAAATCTAGGACAACCTTTAGATTTAATTACTTTATCAGAATCTTTAAAAAAAAAGGAAAAATTAAACATAATTGGTGGATTTTCATATTTATTAGAATTATCTCAAAACACACCTAATATTTCAAATATTATAGCATATACAGATATTATTCATGAACGTGCTATTATAAGAGAAATGATAATTGCAGCAAATGAAATTGCTGATGCTGGTTATTACCCAAAAGGAAGAAATTATGAAGAATTAATTGATTTAGCTGAAACAAAAATATTCAAAATTGCAGAAATTAGATCAAAAAAAAATGACGGTCCAAAAAATATAGATAAAATTTTAGATAAAACTATATCACGTGTTGAATTATTTTATAATAATCCTAATAATGGTATTATAGGTATAGATACAGGTTATATGGATTTAAACAACAAAACAGGTGGTTTACAAAAATCTGATTTAATAATTATTGCTTCACGACCATCTATGGGTAAAACTACATTTGCTATGAATTTATGTGAATATGCAGCAATGATTCAAAAAAAACCCGTTTTAATTTTTAGTTTAGAGATGTCAGGAGAACAAATTATGATTAGAATGTTATCATCTTTATCACGTATTAATCAAACTAAAATACGAACTGGGCAATTAAATAAAGATGATTGGATTCGTATGTCTAAAGTTATTGGAATTTTATTAGAAAATAGAAATGTATATATAGATGATTCTTCATGTTTAACACCTACTGAAATAAGAACAAGAGCTAGAAGAATATTTAGAGAAAATAATGGAATTAGTTTAATAATGATTGATTATTTACAATTAATACGTGTTCCACATTTATCTAATAATCGTACTTTAGAAATAACAGAAATTTCACGTTCATTAAAATCATTAGCAAAAGAACTTAATATCCCAATATTAGCTTTATCACAATTAAATAGATCACTAGAACAAAGATTAGATAAACGTCCAGTTAATTCAGATTTAAGAGAATCAGGATCAATAGAACAAGATGCTGATTTAATACTATTTGTTTATAGGGATGAAGTGTATAATAAAAATAGTAAATTAAAAGATATTGCTCAAATTATTATAGGAAAACAAAGAAATGGGCCTATTGGATCAATATTTTTAAAATTCAACGCTAAATTAGCAAGATTTGATAACTACTTAAAAAATAAAATATTTTAAAATAAAATATTTTATATTATAATATTTAAAATAATAATATTTTAATTTTATTAAGGAAAATATGTTTAAAAAACTTATTTTAGTTTTAAATTGTGGTAGCTCTACTTTAAAATTTACAATTATAAATTTATTTAATAATTATAAAATTATTAAAGGTTTATGTGAGTATACAAATAATAATAATAAATATATTATAAAATGGAAAACTAATAATTCAAAATATATTAAAAAAAAAGAGAAAAATCAACTAAAATTTATTTTTAATTCAATTATACTAAAAGATAAAAAAATTTCTAAAAAAATATCTTCAATAGGACATCGTATAGTACATGGAGGAGAATTATTTCATAATTCAGTAATAATTAATGACAAAGTTATTAATTCAATAAAAGAATTTATATCATTTGCACCACTTCACAATATAGAACATTTAATTGGTATTTATAATAGTTTTAAATTTATACCTTATCTTTTTAAAAAAAATGTTGCTGTATTTGATACAGCATTTCACCAGAGTATACCTAAAAAATCTTTTTTATATGCTTTACCATATAATTTATATAAAAAATACAAAATAAGACGTTATGGTGCTCATGGTATAAGTCATAAATTTATAACTTCTGAGACTTCTAAATTTTTAAATATAGAAAAAAAAAATTTAAATATAATTACATGCCATTTAGGTAATGGGTGTTCTATAGCAGCTATCAAAAATGGAAAATGCATTGATACTTCTATGGGTTTAACACCTTTAGAAGGTTTAATAATGGGGACAAGATGTGGTGATATTGATCCTTCTATTATATTTTACTTAAATAATAATTTAGGTATTAAAATAAAAAAAATAAAAGATATTTTAAACAAAGAATCTGGTTTATTAGGATTAAATGAAATAAGTAATGATTGTAGATATATTGAAAAAAATTATGAGAAAAATCCACAATTAAAATTATCGATTGATATTTTTTGTTATAAATTATCAAAATATATAGGAAGTTATAGTATATTAATGCATGATCGCCTTAATGCTATTGTATTTACTGGAGGGATAGGTGAAAATTCAATATTAATAAGAAAATTAACTATTAATTCACTTAATTTTTTAGGATTTCAAATTGATAATATACTCAATGAAAAAATAAAACAAATAAAATATGGTATTATTACAAATTCTAGAAGTAGAATATCTTTAGTTATTCCTAGTAATGAAGAATTAATGATAGCAAAAGATACTAATAAATTAATAAATTTTAAAATGTAAATAAAAAAAATAAAATTATAAATTTAAATAATTAAACATTAAGGATTTTAAAATGCCAAATATAATATTATTTTTACCTATTAATAATACTAACAATATATTAAATAATATTATTTTAAGTATAATTAATTCAATTAAAAAAAAAAGAATAAAATTTTGTTTTATAAAACCAACTATTAAAATTGATAATAAAAATGATAAAAATTTAATAATATTAAATAAAATTCTAAAAAATATTAAATACTCAGAACATTTATTTTTTTACGAAAAAAAAAATATCTTAATAAATGATATTATTTCTTATTATCATAAAAATATTAATAATTATGATATTTTTTTAATAGAAGGTATTTATCCAATTAATAATAACCAAAATTTTATATTTTTAAATTATGAAATATCAAAAGCTTTAAATACAATAAATATAATTCCATTATATTTTAATAAATTTATAACAACATCGAATATTATAAAATATATTAATAAAATAAAAAAATATTTTGAATACTATATTAATTTAAAAATAAATGGTTTTATTATTAATCATTTAAATATTAAAAAAAAAGAAAAAAAATTCATATTACCAATTGTAAACTATATACCATTAAATTTAAATTTAATTTCATTAAGTATTATTAATATTGCGTATTATATTAAATCAAATATTATAAATAAAGGTAAAATATTTAACAAACGTATTAAAACTATAATTTTTAACGAAAAAACTATTAAAAACAAATTTAATTATTTTTATCCAAATATTTTAATGATAGTTTCTTTTAAAGATAAAATTGAAATCTTTAAAACTTGCTTAAATATTTTTAACGGTATTAATATAAATTCAATTATTTTAACAAATTTTAATAACTCTTATTTAAATATTAAAAAAAATTTAAATTTTGCTATTTTTATAAATTTACCTATTTTTGCAGTTAATAAAACAAATTATCAAATATTTAAAAAATTAAAAAAAATAAATTTTGAAATTTTTAATAACGATTTTAAATTTTTAAAAAAATTTCAAAAAAATATTTTAAATTATATTAATTATAATTGGATTAAAAAATTTAAATATCCTGTAAAATTTAAAAATTTTACACCTAAAGAATTTATATATAAAATAACTGAACTTTCAAAAAAAGCAAATAAAAAAATTATTTTACCAGAAGGTTACGAACCACGTATAATAAAAGCTGCATCTATTTGTTTAGAAAAAAAAATAGCAAAATGTATTCTATTAGGTAATCCAAATAAAATCAAAAAAATTGCGTTATCAAATAATATTATATTAAATAAAGAAATTGAAATTATAAATCCAAAAAAAATTAAAAAAAATTATATAAACAAATTAGTAAAATTAAGAAAACATAAAGGAATGAATAAATTTAAAGCTAATGAAGCATTAAATGATAATGTAGTATTAGCAACAATGATGTTGGAAAATAACGAAGTGGATGGTTTATTATCAGGTTCAATAAATACAACCGCAAACACAATAAGACCAGCATTGCAAATAATAAAAACTACACCTGGAAATTCAATAGTTTCATCCTTTTTTTTTATGCTATTACCTAATAAAATATTAATATATAGTGATTGTGCAATAAATATAAATCCTACAGCTACACAACTTTCAGAAATTGCTATTAAAACAGCTGAATCAGCTAAATTATTTGATATAAAACCTAAAATAGCAATGATCTCATATTCAACTGGTAATTCAGGAAAAGGTATAGAAGTAGAAAAAGTGAGGGAAGCAACTAATTTAGTTAAAAAAAAAAGGCCAGACTTAATAATTGATGGTCCAATACAATATGACGCAGCAATAACACCAAATGTATCAAAAATTAAAGCTCCATTTTCAAAACTTAAAGGTGAAGCAAATATTTTAATATTTCCAGATTTAAATACAGGAAATACAACATATAAAGCTGTACAACGTTCAACTAATATAATTTCAATAGGGCCTATTTTACAAGGTATTAATAAACCAGTTAATGATTTATCTAGAGGTGCTATTATTAATGATATAATCTATACAATTGCAATAACATCAATACAAGCATCTAAAAAAAAATATTAATTATAAATATTAATTTAAAATTTGGAAAATAATGAAATATATATTAAAAAAAAAAAATGATTGTGCTCGTTATGGGATTTTATATTTAAATAATCATAAAATAAAAACGCCGACATTTATGCCAGTTGGGACTTATGGGGTAATTAAGTCTTTAACAACAGAGGAAATAAAAAAAATAGGGACACAAATTTTATTAAGTAATACATTTCATATTTGGTTGCATCCAGGTAACAAAGTTATACAATTACACGGTGATTTACATAAATATATGAATTGGAATAAACCAATATTAACAGATTCTGGGGGATTTCAAATATTTAGCTTAAAAACATTAAATAGGGTAAGGGAAGAAGGTATTTATTTTAAAAATCCAAAAA
Source organism: Enterobacteriaceae bacterium (assembly GCA_052399835.1). Taxonomy (GTDB): domain Bacteria; phylum Pseudomonadota; class Gammaproteobacteria; order Enterobacterales; family Enterobacteriaceae_A. The sequence continues at coordinate 159,428 of CP181095.1, read as the reverse complement.
ATGGTAATAAAATTTTCATAAGTCCAGAAAAAATAATAAATATTCAATATTATTTAAATTCTGACATTAATATGATTTTAGATGAATGTGTACCATATTTAACTTCATGGAATTATATTAAACATTCAGTATCAATGTCTTTACGTTGGGCAAAACGTAGTATGAAACAATTTAAAAAAATAAAAAATAAAAAAAATTTATTTGGAATTATTCAAGGAGGGATTTATAAAGATTTAAGATACTTTTCGTTAAAAGGATTAATTGATATAGGTTTTAATGGTTTTGCTATAGGTAGTTTAGCAGTAGGTGAACCTAAATATATAATGTATAATATTTTAAATTATATTTGTCCTAAAATACCAAAAAATTCCCCTAGATATCTCATGGGGGTAGGAAAACCTGAAGATATAGTAGAAAGTGTACGTAGAGGTATCGATATGTTTGATTGTGTAATTCCCACACGTCATGCTAGAAATGGTCATTTATTTATAACTAATGGATTTATTAATATTAAAAATTCTAAATACAAATATATTACTAAACCTTTAGATAAATATTGTGATTGTTATACATGTTCTAATTATACAATATCATATTTACATAATTTAAACATTTATAATGAAATACTTAGTATAAGATTAAATACTATACATAATATTAGGTATTATAAAAATTTAATGTCAAATATAAGAAAATCAATTATGTTAAATAAATTTGAATTATTTATTTCAAATTTTTATAAAAACATAGGTAAAAATATTCCAAATTAAATATAATTATATATATAATATTTATAAAATTATAAATTAATATAATATTTTTTGATAAATTTATGTATATCAGTATTTATTATTATTTTAGCTAAATTTATACCAATAGTTTTGAATTCTTGTAATTTACCAAAATATTCATTATATATATTTTTTTTACCATTTGGTAAACCAATTGAAACTCTAAGCCATATTTTTTTTCTAATAATTTTTGCATAACTTCCAATAGGAGCATGACAACCATAATTTAAAAAATTATTAAAAATTCTTTCCACCATAATACAAGAACTAATTTTATATTTATAAAGGGGTTTCAATAAATTTAAAATTTTAAAATCATTTAAACAATATTCAACCCCAATAGCTCCTTGACCAGCAGCGGGTAAAAAATCTTTAATATTAAGGGGAGAATTTAAATAATGTTTAAACCCTAATCTTTTTAAACCAGCAATACTTAAAATTATTGCATCATATTTATTATTATTTAATTTTTTAATACGAGTATTAATATTACCTCTAATATCTAAAATTTTCAAATCTGGACGTTTTGATAATAATTGACATTTTCTTCTTAAACTCGAAGTTCCTACTTTACTACCTATAGGTAAATTATTTAAAGAATTAAATTTATTTGAAACAAATGCATCTCTAGGATCCTCACGTTTACATATTATTGTTAAACCAAATATTTTAGAAAAAATAATAGGAACATCCTTCATTGAATGAACTGCTATATCAGTTAATTTATTTTTAAGAGATATTTCTAATTCATTACCAAATAATCCTTTACCACCTATTTTATGTAATGATTTATTAATTATAATATCACCTTTTGTGATAATAGGAATTATTTTTATATTTAAATTTGGATAAAAAAATTCTAATTTTTTTTTAATATAATTTGCTTGCCACAAAGCTAATTTACTATTACGTGTAGCTATTTTAATTACGTTTAACATTTTTAAAAATTAATATTTTTAAAATAAATTAATATATAATTTATATAAACACAATCTATTGCAATTTATAATTAAATAAATAAATATAAATGTATACATTTATAAATTTTTAAATATAATATAAAAATAATACAATAATTCAAAGAGGTGTAACTCAGTTGGTAGAGTAACGGTCTCCAAAACCGTATGTCGTGAGTTCAAATCTCACCACCTCTGATATAATAATTTAAATATTTTATACAAAATAAATGAAATTATTAATTTCAAATTATAAAAAAAAAAATATATATAAAAAAGAAATTGCTTATATAATTAAAAATATTACAAAAAAATTTAAAAAAAAAACAAAAATAATAATAAAATTTAATAATATTGAAAAAATTAAAAAATTTAACTTAATTTATAGAGGTATTAATAAATATACAAATATATTATCATTTAAAAATTATAATATAAATGAAAAAGAATATATAGGGGATTTAATAATTTGTAATGAATTAATAAAATTTAATAAAACTATTAATAAAATAATTTTAATAAATTTAATTATTCATGGTACTTTACATTTATTAAATTTAAATCATAATAAAATTTACGAAAAAAAACAAATGGAAATATTAGAAATAGAAATTTTAAAAAATTTAAATTATAATAATCCATATTATTTATCAAAATAATTGAATTTATTTACAAAATAAATAAATAAATTACTATTCAAAAAAATAAAATTATTTCCACTAATATAATTAAAAGCAAATTAAGTAAATGTTAAAATATTATTTAAATTATATTAAAAATATTTATATATTAAAACTTTTACCGCAATTACATTTTTTTTTAATATTTGGATTATTAAATAAAAATTTTTTAATAAATTTATGATTAATAAAATCAATTTTAATATTATTAAAATAAATTAAATTTTTTTTCTTAACAAAAATTATTAAACCTTTTTTTTTAAAAATATAATTATTACTATAATTTAAATTATTTATATATTTAATATTATATTTTACACCTAAACATCCATATTTTTTAATACCTAATTCTATACCAATTTTTTTTTTTTTTTTAATTATATAAAAAAAATAATTAATAGCATTATCACTTATATTTATTTTCATAAATTTTATATTGATATATTTTTAAAAAATAAATATAATTCAATTTTAAAAACTATTTTTAATATAATAATTTTTAATTGCCTCTTTAATTGCGTTTTCTGCTAAAATAGAACAATGTAATTTTACTGGAGGTAATAATAATTTTTTAGCAATGGAAATATTTTTAATTTTTTTAACTTTATTTATTGATTTACCTTTTATTAATTCAGTTAATAAAGAACTAGACGCTATAGCTGACCCACAACCATAAGTTTTAAATTTAACATCTTCAATAATACCATTTTTATTAATTTTTATTTGTAATTTCATAACATCACCACATGATGGAGATCCAACCATACCACTACCAACGTTTTTATTTTTTGAATTTAAAGAACCAACATTTCGTGGATTTTCATAATAATCTAATAATTTTTTATTATAAGACAATACTTATCCAAAAATTAACTATTTCTCCAAATAATAGAATTTATATCTATTCCTTGTTTAAAAATTTCCCATAAAGGGGAAATATCACGTAATTTTTTGATAGATTTTTTTATTAAATATATACTGTAATCAATTTCTTTAATTTTAGAAAAACGACCAAAAGAAAATCTTATAGAACTGTGAGCTAATTGATCATTTATTCCTAATGATATAAGCACATATGATGGTTCTAAACTAGATGAAGTACAAGCAGACCCAGAAGATACAGCAAGATTTTTTAATGACATTATTAAAGATTCACCTTCAATATAATTAAAACTTATATTAATAATATTAGGAATGCTATTATTAAAATTTCCATTTAAATATACTTCTTCTATATTTTTAATTCCATTCCAAAATCTACTTTTTAATAAATGAAAATAATAAATATCATTATTTATTTCTTTAATAGAAATATTACATGCTTCACCGATACCCACAATTTGATGGACAGCTAAAGTACCTGATCTAATTCCTCTTTCATGACCACCTCCATGAATTTGAGGTTCTATTCTAATTTTTGGTTTATTATTAATATATAATACACCAATACCTTTTGGACCATATAATTTATGAGAAGAAAAAGACATTAAATTTATTTTATTTTTTTTTAAATTAATTGGTATTTTTCCTATACTTTGAGTAGCATCAACATGAAAAAAAATTTTCTTTTTAAAACATAATTTACCAATTTTATTAATATTTTGTATTACACCTATTTCATTATTAACATGTATTATGGAAATTAAAATAGTATCATTATTTATATTTTTTAATATTTCTTTAATGTTAATAATTCCGTTAATATCAGGTTTTATATAACTTATATTAAAACCTTTTTTTTCTAAATATCTACAACTATCTAAAACAGCTTTATGTTCTATTTTAGAAGTTATAATATGCTTTCCAAATTTATTATAAAAATTAGCTACACCTTTTATTGCTAAATTTATTGATTCAGTAGCTCCTGAGGTAAAAATAATTTCTTTAAAGTTAGATTTAATTAATTTAGAAATTTTTTTTCTATAAAAATTAACAGATTCTTCAGCTTTCCATCCAAAATAATGAGATCTAGAAGATGGATTACCAAAGTTACCATTTAATGTTAAATATTTTATCATTTTTAAAACTATTCTTTTATCTACAGGTGATGTAGCTGAATAATCCATATAAATTGGTAAAATTATTAAATAAAATAAATATAAAAATAAAATTAAAATTTATTTTTATTTTAAAATTTAAATAATTATTGAATATAATTAGTTAGATATTTAAAGTATTATTTTTAATAAATTTATATTAAAATAAAATAATTTTATGAATATTATAATTTTATTTCTATAATTTTTAAAAATATTTTATTTAAAAAATCATTTTTTATAAAAATTTAATAAATATATCATTAATATCTACATTATAAATTTATTTGAAATATTTACCAATTTTTGTAAATTTAAAAAAAAAAAAAGTTTTAGTAATTGGTGGTGGTTCTATTGCTACTAGAAAAATTAATTTATTAATCAAAACAGGTGCTGAAATAAATATTATTGCTAAATCATTAATTTTAGAGTTACAAAATTTAAAAAAAAACAACAAAAATATTAAATGGATAGGTCATAAATTTTATTTAAATATATTAAATGATATATTTTTATTAATAATAGCAACAAATAATAATAAATTAAATAAAAAAATATTTATAAAAGCTAATAATCTTAAAATTTTTACTAATACTATTGATAAAAAAAAAAATTGCTCTTTTATTTTCCCTTCAATTATCAATAGAAAACCTTTATTAATTGCAATATCTTCAAGTGGAAAGGCACCAGTTTTAATTAGAATGATTAAGGAAAAATTCGAATCTTTATTACCATTTAAAATAGGAAAAATAATAGAAATTACTTGTAAATGGCGCATTAAAATTAAAAAAAAAATAAAATCTATTAATAATAGAAGATATTTTTGGGAAAAAATTTTTTCGAAAAAATTAATTTCTTTAATTATTAATGGTAATTACATAAAAGCAGAAAACGAAATAATTAAAAATTTCAAAAAAAATAAAAACATTAATCATAATATTGGGGAAATTACTTTAGTGGGTGCTGGTCCTGGGGACGCTGGTTTGCTGACGCTAAAAGGGTTACAAATAATTCAACAAGCAGATATAGTTTTATATGATTATTTAATAAATAAAGAGATTTTAAATTTAATACGTAAAGATTCTAAAAAAATATGTGTAGGAAAACGAATTGGTTTACACTCAATAATTCAAAAAAAAATAAATAATTTAATAATTTACTTAGCAAAATTAGGTAAAAAAGTAGTGAGATTAAAGGGTGGTGATCCATTTATATTTGGGAGAGGAGCAGAAGAATTACAAATTGCACAAAAAGAGAAAATACCATTTTATGTTGTACCTGGTGTAACAGCAGCTAACGGAGTGACTGCATATGCAGGGATACCTTTGACACATCGAAATTATTCACAAAGTATTTTAATTATAACAGGTCATTATTGTTTAAAAAATAATTTAAATTTTATTAATTTTAATATTAATAAACAAACAATAATTATTTATATGGGGATAATAAAAATCAAAAAAATTATTCAAAAAATAATTAATGATGGAATAAATAAAAATACACCTATAGCAATTTTAAGTAAAGGAACATATTTAAATCAAAAAATAAACATCGGTATTTTAAAAAATTTTAAAAATTTAATTAAAGAATCACAATTACCAACACTTATAGTTATTGGTAAAGTTGTAAAATTAAATAAAAAAATAGCTTGGTTTTAAAATTTTAAATATCTTAGTGAAAAATATACTTATAATAAAAATAAAAGATTTTTATGAATTTTAAAAGATATACTCATCTTAAACAATTAGAGTCCGAAAGTATTCATATTATACGCGAAGTTATTGCGGAATTTAAAAATCCAGTAATGCTTTATTCTATTGGAAAAGATTCTTCTGTTATGTTACATTTATCAAGAAAAGCTTTTTACCCTGGAAAAATAAGATTTCCATTATTACATATTGATACTGGTTGGAAATTTAATGAAATATATAAATTTAGAAAAAAAACATCTAAAAATTATAATATTGAATTATTAATATATAAAAATAAAAACAATAATATTAATAACAATATTAATCCTTTTATAAATGGAAGTAAGAATTATACTAATATTATGAAAACCATGAGTTTAAAAAAAGCTATAAATAAATATAATTTTGATGCAGTTTTTGGCGGTGCAAGAAGAGATGAGGAAAAATCAAGAGCAAAAGAACGTATTTATTCATTTAGAAATCGTCATAATCATTGGAACCCTAAAAACCAAAGACCAGAACTTTGGCGTAATTATAATGGAAAAATTAATAAAAAGGAAAATATTAGAGTATTTCCTTTATCTAATTGGACTGAATTAGATATATGGGAATACATTTATTTAGAAAATATAGAAATTATACCATTATATTTTTCTAAAAACCGAAGAATTATAAATCGTGATAACGTATTAATAATGATAGATGATAACCGTATTAATTTAAAATCTAAAGAAATACCAATGAACCTAAATGTTAGATTTAGAACTTTAGGATGCTGGCCATTTACTAGCGCAACAAAATCTAATGCTAAAAATTTATCAAATATTATAGAAGAAATACTTATTTTAAATAGTAGCGAACGTTACGGGCGTACTATTGATATTGATCAAGTGGGATCAATGGAATATAAAAAACGCAATGGGTATTTTTAGGATTTTAAAAATAATTATGAGAAATTTTATTAAAAAAGAAGAGAATAATATTTTTAAAAAATATTTAAAATTACATAAAAATAAAAGTTTATTAAAATTTTTAACTTGTGGAAGTGTAGACGATGGTAAAAGTACTCTTATTGGTAGATTTTTACATGATACAAAACAAATATGTGAAGATCATCTTTTTGAATTAAAAAGAGATAGTAAACGAATAGGAAGTCAAGGATCAAAAATAGATTTATCTTTATTAGTAGATGGTTTAGTATCAGAACGTGAACAAGGTATAACTATTGATATTGCATATAGATATTTTTCAACAGAAAAAAGAAAATTTATTATTGCTGATACTCCAGGGCATGAACAATACACTAGAAATATGGCAACAGCAGCATCTACATGTGAATTAGCCATATTGCTTATTGATTCTAAAAAAGGTGTTTTAAAACAAACACGTAGACATAGTTATATTTCAACACTATTAGGTATTCGTAATTTATTAGTTACTGTAAATAAAATGGATTTAATAAATTATAATGAATCAATATTTAATAAAATTATTCAAGATTTTATATTTTTTGCAAAAACATTACCTAATAATTTAAATATTAAATTCATTCCAATATCTGCATTAAATGGTGATAATGTGATTAAAAACAGTAAAAATATGAATTGGTATAAAGGACCAACACTTATAAAGGCTTTAGAAACGGTAGATGTAATACGTGATTTAGAATTAAAACCATTTAAATTTTCAGTACAATGTATTAATAGAGCAAATTCTAATTTTAGAGGTTATTCAGGAATTATTTCTTCAGGTATTATTAGAGTTGGTCAAAAAATTAAAATTTTACCAAATAAATTAAATACAATTATTAAACGTATTGTTACTTTTAATGAAGATTTTCCAGATGCTGTTGCTAATGAATCAATTACATTAATTTTAAAAGATAATATTGATATTAGTAGAGGTGATATATTTATAAATAAATCAGATAATTTAATAATATCAAATCATATGTTAATAGAAATAGTATGGTTAAATGAAAAAAAATTATCAATAGGAAAAATATATAATATTAAAATGTTAGGTAAAAAAGCGACAATAAAAATAATAAGCATACAATATAAATGTGATATTAATACATTAGTACAGCATTCTTCCAATAATATATATTTAAACAATATAGGATTAATTGAAATTATATTAAATAAATCAATTCCATTAGATACATATAATAATAATAGAGATACTGGTAATTTAATTTTTATCAATATAAAAAATAATAATACAATTGGAGCTGGATTAATTAGAAAATATTTTAAATAAAATGAAAAATTTTATATAATAAATTTTAATAAAATTTTAATAATTTTTAAAAAAAGGTATATTATGATTAAATCAATTTTACCAAATAATTCAAAAAGTATTACTTGGCATAAATTTAAAATTAATCAAAAAAAGAGGGAGATAAGAAATAAACATAAAAGCGCAATATTATTATTCACAGGATTATCAGGATCTGGAAAATCAACAATAGCAGGAAAATTAGAAGAATTTTTATATAAAAAAAAAATAAACACTTGTTTATTAGATGGAGATAACATTAGATACGGTTTATGTAATGATTTAGGATTTAATAATATTGATAGAAATGAAAATATGAGAAGAATAGGAGAAGTTTCAAAAATTTTAGCAAATACTGGTTTAATAGTATTAATATCATGCATTGCACCATTTATATTAGGAAGAAAAAATATTAAAAAAATATTAAGAAATCAAAATTTTATAGAAATTTTTATAGATACTCCATTAAAAATTTGTAAATTAAGGGATCCAAAAGGTTTATATATTAAAAAAAAAAAAGAAGGTATTAAAAATTTTACAGGTTATGACAGTGTATATGAAAAACCAATTAATCCTGATATATATATAAATGGTCAAAATTCATTAAAATATTCAGTATTTAAAATTTCAGAATTTTTACGTATTAAAAACATTATTAATTATTAATTATTTATTATTTATAAAAAAATATATTTAATAATTTCTAAAATAATTTATAATATTAATTTAATATTATTAAATTTATTTAAATTTATAGGATAAATAAATGTCAATAAGAGGTATAAATAAAGTAATATTAATAGGATATTTAGGGCAAAAACCTAAAGTACGTTATATGTCAAATGGAAACGCAGTAGCAAATTTTAATATAGCTACTTCTGAAATTTGGAAAGATAAAAAAACAAATGAACAAAAAGAAAAAACTGAATGGCATAAAATAGTTATATTTGGTAAATTAGCTGAAATAGCAGAAGAATACCTTGAAAAAGGATCACAAGTATATATTGAGGGATCATTACAAACACGAAAATGGACAGATAAAAATAATGTTGAAAAATATACAACTGAAATAATAGTTAAAATTGGAGGTTCAATGTTAATGTTAGGAAGCAAACAAAATAATATTAAAGAAAAAAAAAACACATTTTGGAATGATAAAACGAATAATTCTTCTTTAAATAATAAAATGGAATTTAATATAAAAGAAAATAAAGAAATTAAAAAAATGGATTATGATGAAGATAATATTCCATTTTAAAAATATATATAATTTTATTAAACTAAATAATATTTTACAAAAGGTGCTTTTGCACCTACAAAAATAACAAAATAATATAATAAAGTGTAAATATATAAAATTATATTTAAATATTAATAATAAATTTATATTATTTTAAAAAACTTTATATTATATAATAATATTTTAATATAATTAAATTATAATAAATATTTTGGAAAAAAATGGAAAAAAATAAAGAATTATCTAACGCAATTAGAATATTAAGTATTGACGCAATACAAAAAGCAAATTCAGGACACCCAGGGATGCCTATGGGTATGGCAGATATAGCAGAGGTTTTATGGAGAAATTTTATTAATCATAATCCAGTTAACCCATTATGGTTTAATCGTGATAGATTTATTTTATCAAATGGGCATGGATCAATTTTATTATACAGTATACTACACTTAACAGGTTATAATATAACAATAAAGGATATCAAAAATTTTAGACAATTAAATTCAAAAACACCAGGACACCCAGAATATGATAAAAATTTAAATGGAATTGAAACTACTACAGGTCCTTTAGGACAAGGTTTAGCAAATTCAATAGGAATTGCTATTGCTGAGAAAATATTATCTAAAAAATTTAATAAACCAAAATATAATATAATTGACCATAAAACTTACGTATTTATAGGGGATGGATGTCTTATGGAAGGTATTTCTCATGAAGTATGTTCATTAGCAGGTACTTTAAAATTAAATAAAATTATAGTTTTTTATGATGATAATAATATATCAATTGATGGAAATGTTAAAGAATGGTTTAATGAAGATGTTGCTAAACGTTTTAAATCATATAATTGGAACGTTATTGAAAATATAAACGGTCATAATAGAAAAGAAATTGAAACAGCAATTAAAAAAGCACATAAATCAAAAAATAAACCCACATTAATTATTTGTAAAACTATTATAGGATACGGTTCACCTAATAAATCTGGAAAAAAAGAGGTACATGGAGCTCCATTAGGAATTAATGAAATAAAAGCAACACGTTTAGCATTAAATTGGAAATATCCTGAATTTATAATTCCTAAAAATATTTATTTAAAATGGGATGCAAAAAAAAAAGGAGGGGAGAAAGAAAATAAATGGAATTTACTTATTAAAAAATATAGTATAAAATATCCAAAATTATATAATGAATTAAAAAGATGTTTAAAAAAAAAATTGCCAAAAAATTTTAATAAAAAAATCAATGAATTTATTATAAAAAAACAAAATTTAAACAATAATAATATCGCTACCAGAAAAGCATCACAAGACACACTTGAAATTTTAGGTGAAATATTACCTGAATTAATAGGAGGCTCAGCAGATTTAACCCCAAGTAATTTAAGTAATTGGTCAGGGTCAAAATCTTTTAACATTAACAATTATGGTAACTATATTCATTATGGAGTACGTGAATTTGGAATGAGTGCTATAACTAATGGTATATCATTACATGGAGCTTTAATACCATATTCTGCTACATTTTTAATATTTTTTGAATATGCACATAACGCAATAAGAATGGCGTCACTAATGAAAATACGTTCAATATTTATTTATACACATGATTCAATAGGTTTAGGAGAAGATGGCCCTACACATCAACCTATAGAAACTTTATCAAATTTACGTATTATTCCTAATATGAATACTTGGAGACCTTGCGATCAAATTGAAACTATAATTGCATGGAAAAATGCTATAAAAAGAAATAATAAACCAACATCAATAATTTTATCAAGACAAAATGTTATACAACAAAAACGTAATTTAGAACAAATTGACAATATAAATAAAGGTGGTTATATAATAAAAGATTGTAATAATTTTCCAGATATAATATTTATTTCAACTGGATCAGAATTAAATATAACAATTCAATCTTCAAAAAAATTAAAACAAATTAAAATATATAGCAGAGTAATTTCTATGCCATCAACAAACGTTTTTGATATTCAAGAAAAAAAATACAAAAAAAAAATACTACCAAATATAATTAAAAATAAAATTGCAATAGAAGCAAGTTCATCAGATTTTTGGTTTAAATATGTAGGATTAAATGGAACAGTTATAGGAATGAAAACATTTGGAGAATCAGGACCAGCTGAAAAATTATTTAAAAAATTTGGATTTACAATAAATAATATAATTATAAAAGTAAAAAAAAAAATAATAAAAAACTATTCAAATAATAAGATTTAACAAAAATAAATATTTAATTGTTAATAATAAATATTTTAAATTTAATAACATTGTAAAAATATTTTATTTATTTTAAAAAGGATAAATCATGAAAAAATTTATTGAAAATGGGTTAATATTAGGTAATAATGTTCAAAAAATATTTAAATTTGCTAAAAAAAAAAAATTTGCAATACCTGCAATAAACTGTATAGGAATAGATTCTATTAATTCAATTTTAGAAACATCATCAACATTAAAATTGCCTATTATTATTCAATTTTCATATAGAGGAGCAGCTTTTTTGGCAGGAAAGGGATTGCTTAAAAAAAAAAATATAACTGAAGCTGCGATATTAGGAGCAGTTTCAGCTGCTAAATATGTTCATAAAATGGCAAAACATTATGATGCAAATATAATGTTACATACTGATCATTGTTATAAAGAAATTTTACCATGGTTAGATGGTCTTTTATATGAAAATGAAAAATTTTATAAAATAAATAAAAAACCATTATTTTCTTCTCATATGATTGATTTATCAAAAGAATCTATCGAAAATAATATAAAAATATGTAGTAAATATTTAAAATATATGAATGAATTTAATATAACACTAGAAATAGAATTAGGTTGCACAGGAGGTGAAGAAGATGGAATAAATAATAATAATTTATTAAGTTCTAATTTTTATACAAAACCAAAAATTATTTCTCATGTTTATGAAAAACTTAAAAAAATAAGTGAAAATTTTACAATTGCGGCAGCATTTGGAAATGTACATGGAGTATATAAAAAAGGTAATGTAAAATTAATACCTACTATTTTACGTGATACTCAAAAATATATTTCTAATAAATTTAATTTACCTAAAAATAATTTAAACTTTGTATTTCATGGAGGATCAGGATCATTAGAAAATGAAATAAAAGAATCCATAGAATATGGAGTAGTAAAAATTAATATTGATACAGATATACAATGGTCAAATTGGTTAGGAATTTTAAATTATTACAAAAAATATAAAAATTTTCTACAAACACAATTGGGTAATCCAGAAGGTATAAATAAACCTAATAAAAAATACTATGATCCTAGAAAAATTATAAGAGCTGGACAAAAAAATATAATTTCATATTTAGAAAATTTTTTTAAAAAAACAAAAAAAAATATTCAAAAATAATTAAAAATTATATATATTTATAATTAATTATAAATATGTAAACAATTTTATAAATTATTTTATATTTTGTAAAAACTTATTGTAGTAATTATATAAATTATCTCATATTTTAATATTTCTAACATATTACAAAAAATATTAAATGATTCACGTTTATATTCATGTTCTGGGTTTTTTTGAATATATATACTAAAATATATACTATTTCTTAATTTATCTATTGAATATAAATATTCTTTCCATAATATATCTAATGTTTTTAAAAATATATACTTTTCAACATTTCTAATATTTTTAAAACCAATAATTTTTTCTTTTTTAAAATAATCAATTTTAAAAATCAATAAAATATATCTAAATAATATATTAATAAATATTTTTTTATTATTAAAAAATTTAAATATATAAAAATTAAGAAAAAATTCTTTCTTTAGAAAATTTTCTAAATTAATATAATTAATTTTTTTAAAAAAAAAATTTTTATTAATATTATTAACAATTATAGAATTAATCACATATTTTCTAATATTACAAATTATTTTTTTAATTTCAAAAGTATTTAATATTTTATTTCTTTGGTAATAAAAAATATTTCTAATATTATTAATAATATTATCGTATCTTATTAATTGTTTACGAATTTCAAAATTTCTATTTTCAATTTTATTTTGAATATTTTTAATTAATTTTGTAATAAAATTACTTTCAATTGTTTCATTTAATTTAAAACCTAATTTATATATAATTTTAGAAATATTATACGGAATAAACATTTTAATTATTGTATCTTCTAAAGATAAATAAAATCTAGATGACCCAGGATCTCCTTGTCTACCTGATCTACCTATTAATTGATTATCAATACGTCTAGATTCATGTCTTTCTGAACCTATAATATGTAAACCACCAATTTTAGATATAATATCATGTTTTTTTTTCCATATTTTTTGTTTTTTTTTATTTTTAATAAAATTTTCTTTATTTAATATATTATTTTCAACTTTATAATTACCCCCTAAAATAATATCTGTTCCTCGACCAGCCATATTTGTTGCAATAGTAATTGAACTTATTTTACCAGCTTTAGAAATAATATTAGATTCAATCAAATGAAATTTAGCATTTAAAACTTTATGATTAATATTAAGTTTATTTAATTTTTTAGATAAATTTTCAGATTTTTCAATAGATATAGTTCCTATTAATAATGGTTGACCTTTTAAATTATATTTTTTTATTTCTTTTATAATGGCTTTAATCTTTTCTTTTTCTGTTATATAAATTCTATCTGGTAAATCTTTTCTAATATTTTTACAATTAGAGGGAATGACAATAGTTTCTAAATTATATATCTCTTTAAATTCATTATATTCAGTATAAGCTGTACCAGTCATACCTGATATTTTTTTATACAAAAGAAAATATTTTTGAAATGTAATAGAAGATAATGTTTGGTTTTCATTATTAATTTTAACATTTTCTTTAGCCTCAATAGCTTGATGTAAACCATCAGACCATCTTCTATTTTTCATAATTCTACCAGTATTTTCATCAATAATTTCAACTTTTTTTTCTTTTATTATATAATCTATATCACGATTGAATAAAAAATGCGCACGTAACGCATTATTAATACAATGTATTAAGTAAATATTATTTGAAGAATAAAGTAAATTATTATTTTTAATTAAATTATTTTTAACAAATATTTTTTCAAATAATATGAAACCTTTTTCTGTTAAATGTAATTGTTTATTCTTAAAATCAACACAAAAATTTTTATTATTATTTAAATTTTTACCCCAATATTTTATTAAAATAGAAATAATTTTATTAATTTTAAAATATATATATGAAATATTTTTACAATTTGACGATATTATCAAAGGTGTTCTTGATTCATCTATTAATATTGAATCTACTTCGTCTATTAAAGCATAATTTAATAATCTTTGAACTTTTTTTTTAATATCAAATATCATATTATCACGTAAATAATCAAAACAAAATTCATTGTTAGTTCCATATGTAATATCAGATAAATATGCTTTTTTTTTATCTTTAATAGAACTTTCTGATAAATTTATTCCCACTTTTAAACCTAAAAATTCAAATAAATTCTTATTATTTTCATAATCTCTTTTAGCTAAATATTCATTAACAGTAATTACATGAACACCCATTCCTTCCAAAGCATTTAAATAAATGGGTAATGTTGATGTTAAAGTTTTACCTTCTCCAGTTTTCATTTCAGATATACATCTATTATTTAGTATAATCCCACCTAACAATTGAACATTATAATGACGCATATTAAATATTCTTTTACTAGATTCACGAATAATGGAAAAGGCTTCAGGTAATATATCGTATAAATTTTCACCCTTTTTTAATCTATTTTTAAATTTTAAAGTAAATTTTTTAATTTTTTCATTTGACAATTTTTCAATATATGGCTCTAAATCATTTATTTTTTTAATAATTTTATAAATATTTTTAAATTTATAATTTTTATTGTTAAATATTTTTTTAATTAATTTATATATCATATTTTAAAATAAATTAATGTAAAAATTTTAAAAAATTAAAAACAAAATATTTAATAAATTTGATCAATAAATAATGGAATATTATTTTAATATTTATATTTTTTCAGCAATTCTTAAAATTGCACTTCTAGCACGATAATTTTGTTTAATTTCAAATAATGAAGGTTTTATTTTACCTAACGATATAAGTTTATTTTTTTTAAATTTTGAAGAAATTTTGAAATTTCCTTTATATTTAATACTATTTGATTTTATAAATTGTTTAATAATTCTATCTTCTATAGAATGAAAACTAATAATAGACAATCTACCTTTTTTAGTAAGTAATTTTAAAGCATATTTTAATCCATATTGTATTTCTTTTATTTCATCATTAATAAAAATACGAATTGCTTGAAAAATGCGTGTTGAAGGATGCGTTTTATTATTATAAAATTTATTATAATTTAATTTTATTAAATTAGATAATTCTTTTGTTCTAGTTATAGTTTTAATTTTATTATATTTATATATAGCTTTAGCTATACGTTTGGAAAAATTATCTTCACCAAATTTTTTAAATACAAAATATAATTCTTCAATATTAGAATTTTTAAGAAAAGAAATAGCATTTTTACCTATTTTTTGATTCATACGCATATCCAAAGGACCATCATTAATAAATGAAAACCCTCTACTAGGGTTATCCAATTGAATTGAAGATAAACCTAAATCAAATAAAATACCATTAATTTTACCATTTAAATTGATTTTATATAAATTAGAAAAATTAATATTTAATATTTTAAAACGTGAATCTTTAATATTATTAGCAATTTTTATAGCCTCTGGATCTCTATCTATTGAAAATAATTTACCATTTTTACCTAATTTAGATAAAATCATTTTAGAATGACCTCCACAACCAAATGTGGAATCAATATAAATACCATTGCTTTTTATTTGTAAACTTTCTATTGATTCTTTTAATAATACTGGTATGTGTTTGTTTTTTTTCAAAGTGTGTATATAAAAAATTATTAATAAATATTAAATTTAAATTATAATTTATTTCATAAATAACTTTATTAAATAAATTATAAAAATGAAAAATAAAACTTTTCAAAATATAATATCAACATTAAAAAATTATTGGCATAAAAAAGGTTGTATTATAGTAGAACCATTAGAATTAGAAGTTGGTGCAGCAACAACGCATCCAATTACATTTTTTAATTCTTTAGGATCAAAACATATGTCAGCTGTTTATGTACAACCATCACATAGACCAACTGATAGTTGTTTTGATAAAGATTCATATCGCTTACAAAAATATTTTCAATTACAAGTAGTTATTAAACCACCGCCAAATGATATATTGAAATTATACTTAAATTCATTAAATACTTTAGGATTAAACTGTCAAAAATATGATATACGTTTTATTGAAGATAACTGGGAAAACCCAACATTAGGTGCTTCAGGATTAGGATGGGAAATATGGTTAAATGGTTTAGAAATAACACAAATAACATATTTTCAACAAATGGGTGGAATAGAATGTTTTCCTATAACTATTGAAATAACTTATGGTTTAGAAAGAATAGCAATGTACATTCAAAAAGTAAATAATATAAGTAATATTATTTGGGATAATAATAAATTTAAAAAAATAACTTATGGTGATATGTTTTATAATAATGAATTAGAATACTCTAAATATAATTTAAAATATGCTAATATAAATTTTCTTTTTAATTCTTTTAAAGAATATATAAAAGAAACCAAAGAATTATTAAAATTAAAAAAACCATTACCAATTCCTGCATATGAATATATTTTAAAATCTATTCATATATTTAATATTTTAGATTCTAGAAAAGCAATATCAACAATAGAAAGACAAAGATATATTCTTAATATTAGATTATTAAGTAAAAATATCGCTGAAATATATAGTAAATTTTATTTAAAATAATAATAATATTTATACAATAAAGATTTTGAAAAATATGAAAAAAAAAAATTTTTTATTAGAAATTGGTATAGAAAATTTACCACATAAATCACTATTATTAATTTCAAAAAATTTTTTAAATAATTTTATTAATGAATTAAAAAAAAATAAAATTAATTATTCTAAAATTAATTGGTTTGCAACAACACGCCGTTTAGCAATAAAAATAAATAATATAAATATTATTAAATTTAATAAAAAAAAAAAAATTTCAATATTTAAAATATTTAAAAATAAAATAATAAAAATAATTAATAATTCAATAAATAAAATAAATAATTTTAAAAAAATGAGATGGAATAATAAAAAAATATTTTTTATAAGGCCTATTAGAAATATTATAACATTATTAAATAAAAAATTAATACCAATTTCAATTTTTGGAATAAAATCTACAAAAAAAATATATGGTCATAATTTTATGGGTGTTAAAAAAATAATAATTAAAAATGTAAACGATTATCCAAAAATTTTGTTTTTAAAATGTAAAGTTATAGCTAATTATAATATTAGAAAATCTTTAATTATAAAAAAAACTATTTTAAAAAAAGAAGAGATGAATAATATTATTGATTTAGATATAAAACTTTTAAATGAATTAACATCATTAGTAGAATGGCCAGTTATTTTAATAGGAAATTTTAATAAAAAATATTTAAATTGCCCTTTAGAAACTATTATTTATATTATGAAAAAAAAACAAAAACTATTTCCAATTTATAATTATAATAAAATTATATTACCTAAATTTATTTTAGTTTTAAATATAAAATCAACAAATTCAAATAATATTATTAATGATAATATAAAATTATTAAATTCTCGCCTAAATAATATTAATATTTTTTTTAAAAAAGATTGTAAAAAACCTTTAGAAAATAATTTATATAAATTAAAAAAAATAATTTTTCAAAAAAAAATGGGCACATTATATGAAAAAATTTTTAGAATTAAAATTATATCAATTTTGATATCAAAAATAAATAAAACAAATATTAATTATTCTATTCGTTTACATTTAATTTCAAAATGTGATTTAATTAAAAGTATGGTAATTGAATTTCCTAAATTACATGGAATAATTGGGATGTATTATTCAAATTATTATAAAGAATCAGAAATTATTTCTATATCTTTAAATAAAAAAAAAAATATTAATTTTTTAAATAATAAAATCAAAAAAAAAATAATATTATCATCATTATTATTAATTACTGATAAAATAGATTTTTTAGTTGGTATTTTCGGAATAGGTAATATCCCAAAAAGTAAAAGAGACCCATTTGAAATACGTAGAAATACATTATTTATTATAAATACAATAATTGAAAAAAAAATAAAATTAAATTTAAAAACTATTATTAAAAAGATTATTTTATTATATGGAGATAAAATAAATAATATTAATGTAATAAATGATGTTATTAATTTTATATTTAAAAGATTTTGTTTTTTATATATTAAAAAAGGATATTCAGAAGAAATGATAAAATCTATAAATAAAATAAAATTTATAAATATATTAAATTTTTATTATCATTTAAAATCAATTAATTTTTTTTTAAATTTAAAAAATTCAAATGATATAATAAATTCAAATAAAAGAATTTTAAACATTTTAAATAAATCAAATAACATTTATTATAAAAAAATTAAAAAACAATTATTAAAAGAAAAATATGAAATAAAATTATTTAAAAAAACAAATGAAATTAAAAAAAAAATAAAAAAATTAATAAAAAAAAAAAAATATAATAATATTTTTTTAGAATTTATAAATATTAATAAATATATTAATTTTTTTTTCAATAAAACTATGATAATGATTGAAAATCAAAATTTATGCATTAATCGTTTAACTTTATTAAATAAAATTAAAAACATTTTTTTAAAAATTGCAAACATTTCAATATTAAAATAAAAAATATTTATAAATTTTGGGGAAAAAATGACAACTATTTTAAGTATACGTAGAAATGGTAAAGTAGTAATGGGTGGAGATGGGCAAGCAACATTAGGTAATATAGTGATTAAATCAAATTGTGAAAAAATAAAATATATGTATGGTAATAAAGTAATTGCGGGTTTCGCAGGTAATACATCTGATTCATTTAAATTATTTGAACTTTTTGAAAAAAAATTAGAAATTCATGAAGGAAAATTAATTAAATCAGCAATAGAACTTTCAAAAGATTGGAGAGATGATAAAATTTTAAGAAGATTAGAAACTTTTTTAGCTGTAGCAGATAAAGAAAACTCATTAATTATAACTGGTTATGGTGATATTATTAAACCGGAAAATGATTTAATAGGTATCGGTTCAGGTGGAACTTATGCGTTAACAGCTGCACGAGCATTACTGGAAAATACAAAATTAAATGCACGTATAATTGTTGAAAAATCTTTAATAATAGCAAGTGATATTTGTATATATACAAATAAAAATATAATAATTAAAGAATTAAATTAAAGGAATAAAATTATGTTAAAAATGACACCGAGTGAAATTGTCTCCGAATTAAATTTATTTATAATAGGTCAAAAACAAGCAAAGTATACTGTTGCAATTGCTTTACGTAATCGTTGGAGAAGAATGAATCTTAATAAAATTTTAAAAAAAGAAGTAAAACCTAAAAATATATTAATGATAGGACCAACTGGTGTTGGTAAAACAGAAATAGCACGTAGATTAGCTAAAATATCAGATTCTCCTTTTATTAAAGTAGAAGCGACAAAATTTACTGAAATTGGATACGTAGGAAAAGAAACTGATTCAATTATTCATGATCTTGCTGATTCTGCTTTTAATATTTTTAAAAATAAAAATATTAATCAAAATAAGCTGGTTAAAAAAAAAGCTGAAAAAAAAATTATTAATATTTTAATAAAAAATATTATAAAAAAAAAAAAAATTAAAAATATTAATTTAATTTATAAAATTTTATTAAAAAAATTAAATGACGGTAAATTAAATCATAAAAAAATCAAAATTAATTTTAAAATTAAAAAAAAAAACTTTGAAATTATAAATTATATAAATATAGAAAAAATGACAAACCAAATACAAAAAATTTTAAAAAATTCATATAATTTAAAAAATAAAGAAATTAAAATTAAAGACGCAATTAAAATTATTAAAGAAGAAGAAACATTAAAATTATTTAAAAAAAAAACTAAAAAAAAAATCATAAAAGATATAGAGCAAAATGGAGTTGTATTTATTGATGAAATAGATAAAATATGTAAAAATCAAAATTATAATAATTATGAAATTTCAAGAGAAGGAGTTCAAAGAGATTTATTATCTTTAGTAGAGGGTTGTATTATTAAAACAAAATATGGTTATATTAATACAGATAATATTTTATTTATAGCATCTGGTGCTTTCCAAACATCTAAACCATCAAATTTAATGCCAGAATTACAAGGACGTTTTCCAATACAAATTGAATTAAAATCATTAAGCATAAATGATTTAAAAAAAATATTAATTGAGCCTAAATTTTCATTAATTGAACAATATAAAAAATTAATATTAACAGAAGGTTTAAATATTGAATTTACAAAAAATAGTATTTATAATATAGCAAAATATGCATTTAAATTTAATAAAGAAATGGAAAATATTGGAGCTAGAAGATTACATAATTTAATTGAAAATTTATTAGAAAAAATTTCATATAATGCAGATAAAATGAAAAAGAAAAAAATTATTATAGACAGTAAATATGTTAAAAAAAAATTTGAAAAACAAATTTTAAAAGAAAATTTAAACAAATTTATTTTATAAAATAAAATGAAAATAAAAATAAAATATTCATGTAAGGTATTTAACCTTACATGAATAAATGATCATAATTAAAATAAAAAAATTTAAAAATTATTTATATTTTAAAACGTTTATTAAATATATTAACTCTACCTTTTGAAGAACTATCACGTTGAGTACCAGTATAAAAGGGATGACAATTATTACAAATATCTAAATTTACATTTTTACATATTGTTGAAAAAGTTTTAATTACATTTCCACAAGAACACTTAAAATTAACTTTTTCATATTTAGGATGAATATTATTTTTCATTTTAATCCTCTTTTAAAAAATTAAAAACTATTAAATATCAAAACTAATAAAATTATTACTTGACTAATTTAATATTTATAATAAAAATATTTATATTGTCCCTTTCGTCTAGAGGTAGGACATCGCCCTTTCACGGCGGCAACAGGGGTTCAACCCCCCTAAGGGACATAAATTAATAATTAAATAATAAATTTAAATAAATAACAATAAATGTATATTTTTAACATATACCTTTTTAAATTAAATTATATTGTTACTATTTTTTATTTCTATCAACTAATTCTATATATGCCATAGGAGCATTATCACCTTTTCGAAAACCACACTTAAATATACGAGTATAACCTCCAGGTCTATTAAAATAATGTGGTCCTATATTTTTAAATAACTTACTTACAATTTTATTATTTCTTATTTTTGAAAATATTATTCTTCTATTTTTAATAATATCTATTTTAGATTTTGTTATAATAGGATCTATAAATCGTCTTAATTCTTTTGCTTTAATTAAAGTTGTTTTAATAATTTCATAATTTATTAAGGAGCAAATTATATTACGTAACATCAATTTTCTATGACTACTTTTTCTATTAAACAATTTTCCAATTTTTCTATGTCTCATATTAATTCCTATTTAAATTATTTTTTTTTCTTTTTTTATATTTTTTAGAAGGAGGCCAATTTTCTATTCTCATTCCTAAAAATAAACCATGTGAATTTAAAATTTCTTTAATTTCAGTTAAAGATTTTTTACCTAAATTGGGAGTTTTTAAAAGCTCAACTTCAGTACATTGAACTAAATCTCCAATATAATGAATAGCTTCAGATTTCAAACAATTTGAAGAACGAACAGTTAATTCTAATTCTTCAACATTACGTAATAATATAGGATTTAATTTTGGTTTTTCTAATTCTATTTCGGGTTTTATAATACTGTTTAAATCCATGAAAACAGAAAACTGCTCTGCTAAAATTGTTGAAGAAGTTATAAATGCAACTTTTGGATCAATTATACCATTTGTTTCTATTATTATTGTTAAACTATCGACATCATCTCTATCTTTAAATACTGTAGGTTTTACACTATATGAAACATATTTAACAGGATTAAAATAAGCATCCAAAGAAATTAAACCTATTTTTTTTTGATTATTTTTTTTTAAATTTGCAGGAAAATAACCTCTACCTCTTTCAATTTTAATATTCATTTTAATATTTGATTTTACATTAGTTAAATTACATATAACATAATTAGAATTTAAAATTTTAACATCTTTATTATTATCAGTTATATCTTTTCCAGTTAATTTACATATACCATATTTTTTAATTTCTACAATTGCTGTATTTTTACCTTCAATGTTTATTATTAAAGATTTTAATTTTAATATTATTTCCAATACACTCTCTTTAATACCTTTTATAACACTATATTCATGTAATATACCTTCAATTTCTATTTCTGTAACAGCACATCCTGGTATTGATGAAAGTAAAACACGTCTAATTGCATTACCAAATGTATGTCCAAAACCTTTTTCTAGCGGTTCTAAAATTATTTTGGAACTAACATTGGATAATTTTTCTAATTTCTTAATTTTAGGTTTTAAGAAATCTATATAAAATTTTGACATTTTTATATATTCTCCTTTTTAATATAAAATTATTTAGAATATAATTCTATTATTAATTGTTCATTAATATCAGAATATATATCAAAACGATTAGGTAATCTCAACAAATATCCTTGAAATATAGAATAATCAACATTTAACCATTCTGGTTTTGATTTTTTTTCAAAAATATTTATAGAAAATTTAATACGTTCTTGATTAATAGATTTTTTATTAATTTTAATAATATCATTTAATGATAATTGGAAAGAAGGAATATTAACTATTTTATCATTAACTAAAATAGATTTATGACAAATAAGTTGCTTAGCTTCAGCACGTGTAGAACTAAACCCCATACGATAAATAACATTATCTAATCTAAGTTCTATTAATCGTAATAAATTAATACTAGTACTACCTTTTAATCTATTTGCTTTTATATAATAATTTCTGAATTGTTTCTCTAAAATACCATAAATACGCTTTACTTTTTGTTTCTCACGTAATTGTAATGAATAATCAGATAAACGCATTTTACGTAAATTGTTTTGACCAGGTAATTTTTTCATATTACATTTTGTATCAATATCACGAATACCAGATTTTAAAAATAAATCTGTGTTTTCGCGACGACTTAATTTAAGTTTAGGACCTAAAAATTTAGCCATATATATCCTTTAAAAAATTAAACCCTTCGTTTTTTTGGAGCACGACAACCATTATGAGGAATTGGTGTTACATCAATAATATTAGTTATATTAAAACCTAAAGAATTAAAAGATCTTATAGTAGATTCACGACCAGGACCCGGACCTTTTACTTTTATTTCTAAATTTTTAACGCCATATTTTTTAACTAAAATTGCACATCTTTCAGCAGCAATTTGCGCTGAAAATGGAGTTGATTTTCTAGAACCCTTAAATCCTGAAGTACCTGAAGATGAAGAAACTAATGTATTTCCTTTAATATCAGTAATTGTAATAATTGTATTGTTAAAAGAAGAATTTATATGAACAATACCATTTAAAATTTGTTTTTTATTTTTAATATTATTTTTATTAATTTTTACATTATTATTTTTAATATTTTTAATATTTTTAGTATTTTTAGTATTTTTAGTATTTTTTTTAATATTAATATTTTTATTAATCATTATAAAATCCTTTATTTTTTAATTATTTTTCTAGGTCCTTTTGAAGTTCTAGCATTTGTTTTAGTTCTTTGACCTCTTACTGGTAATTTATTTTGATGTCTAAAACCTCTATAACAATTAATATCTATAAGTCTTTTAATATTTAATTTAATTTCTCTACGCAAATCACTTTCAACTAAAAATTTAGAAATATATTCACGTATAAATTCAATTTGCTTTAAATTTAATTTTTTAATTTTTGTTTTTTCATCAATATTAAATTTTAAACATATTTTTTTAGCTATAGATTTACCTATACCAAAAATTAATGTTAATCCAATTAATATATGTTTATTTTTAGGAATATTAACTCCTGATATTCGTATCAATTTTATATCCTAATTATAAATATTTAAATATTTTAAAAATTATCCTTGTCTTTGTTTATGTTTTAATGAAAAACTACAAACTATACGTACTATTCTATTCCTTTTAATTATTTTGCAATTTCTACAAATTTTTTTAATAGAAGCTCTTACTTTCATTTATTATCTTATACTTAAAAAACATTCATATTAAATATTAAAATTTATTTTTTTTTAAAATAGAACTATATTGAGTTTTCATTATTAAAGTTTGTATTTGAGAAATAAAATCCATAATAACTAAAGTTATAATTAAAATTGAAGTACTACTTAAATAAAATGAAATTTTAATTATTTTATTCAAAATTTCAGGTATTAAACATATAAAAATTATATATATAGAACCTAAATTGTTTAAACGTAAAACTATACTATTAATATAATTAGCTGTTTTTATACCTGGACGAATACCATAAATAAAACCACCTGATTTTTTTAAATTATCTGAAATTTTTTTAGAATTAAAAAATAAAGGTAAACTTAAAAAACTAAAAAAAATAACAAAATTTATATATAAAATTATATATAATATTTCACCAGATTGCAAATTAAAAATAATTTTTTTAATAAATAAAAAATTATTAAATTTTTTTAACAAAAAAGAAAATAAATTTGTTATAAAAATAACAATACTTGTAGAAAAAATTGAAGGAGTAACACCAGAAATATTAATTTTAAGAGGTAAATAAATATTTTGATTTATATAAAAATTACGTTTATTTTGTTTACTTTTATAATTAAAAGATATTCGTCTTTGTGAAGATTCAATAAAAATAATAAAATAAATAATTATAAATAATAATAATATAAATAAAAGAATTTTAAAAAAAACAAAATTATAAAAATGTTTATTTAATAAAATAATATTTATAGAAGAAGGTAATCCAACTAATATACCAAAACAAATAATAATTGAAATACCATTACATATACCTTTTTCGGAAATTTTTTCACCCAACCATATTAGTATCATAGAGCCAGTAATTAAATTTATTAATATAATTAAATAAAAAAAACAATCTTTATTTAATAATAAATTATTAAGTATATATATTTTATTTAAATTTATAGATATAATAATAGATTGAATTATTGAAAATAAGAATGCAATATACATAATAATTTGATTAATTTTATCTTCATAATTTAATAATTTTTTTTTTTTAATTAAATTAGGATAAATAAAATTAATAATTTGAACAATTATTGACGAAGAAATATAAGGAATTAAACCTAAAGAAAATATAGAAACATGATTAAAACTACCACCAGAAAATATATTTAATATTTCAAATATATTATTATTATTTAAATAATTAATATTAATTGCTTGTATAGGAATATAAGATCCAATTCTAAAAATAATTAATGCACAAATAAGGAAAAAAAATTTAGATTTTAAATAATAAATTTTATCTTTATAATTATTGAAAATATTCTCCATATTTTAATCCTTTTGTATATTTAAAATAATGGATTTTACATTTTTTGATATAAATAAATTTAAAATTTTAATAGATTTATTAATTGATCCAGTTAAAATAATTTTAATATATTTAAATTTATTGTTAATTAATTTATATTTTTTTAATATTTTTATATCTATATAATTATTTTTAATTTTACTTAATTCAAATAAACGTAATTCTTTTATATATTTTTTTTTTTTAGAAATAAATCCAAATTTAGGTAAACGTTTATATAAAGGCATTTGACCACCTTCAAAACCTCTTTTAATATTATTACCAGATCTACTTTTTTGACCTTTATGACCTCTACCACAAGTTTTACCTAAACCTGAACCAATTCCTCTTCCTAAACGTTTTTTATTAATTTTAAAATTATTAAATGAATTTAAATTATTTAAATACATAATTTTAATCCTGAATTTTAATCATATAATAAATTAATTTAATCATTCCATTTATAGAATTAGTTTTTTTAACCTTAACAATTTTGTTAATATTACCTAAACCTAACCCAATTAATGTAGCTTTATGTTTAGGTTTTATACCTATAGAACTACGAATTTGTTTAATTTTAATAATTTTACACATATTATTTACCATAAAAATGCAAAATATGTTTATTACGTTTTAAAGAAATATTTTTTAAAGTTTTCATATTTAATAAAGCTTTAATAGTTGCTTTAACAATATTAATGGGATTGGTTGAACCATATACTTTAGCTAAAACATTATGAATACCAATAACTTCTAAAACAGAACGCATAGCACCACCAGCAATAATTCCAGTTCCTTCAAACGCAGGTTTCATAAATACAATTGAACTAGTATGTTTACCAATAATAGAATGATGTAAAGTATTTTTTTTTAAAAAAATAGTAATTATATTAGATTTAGCTTTTTCTATAGATTTTTTAATTGCTATAGGCACTTCCTTAGATTTACCATATCCAAATCCAATTTTTCCTTTTCCATCCCCTATGACTGATAAAGCAGAAAAACTAAAAACCCTACCACCTTTAACAGTTTTAGAAACTCTATTAATATTAATTAATTTTTCTTTAAATTCACTATTTTTTTTTTCATTATACAATATTTATTCCTTAAAAAATTAAACCAAATTCACGCGCAGATTCAGCTAAAGCTTTAATTTTACCGTGATATTTAAAACCAGACCTATCAAAAACAACTTTTTTAATACCATTATTAATACAACGTTTAGCTATAATATTTCCAATTATAGATGCAAAATATTTATTATTAGAATTATTTAAAATTTTATTATTTCTTTTTTCTAAAGTTGAAGCTGATAATAATGTTTTATTATTATAAATTATTTGAGCATATATATTACGTAATGTTTTAAATACAACAAATCTAATAACACCTTTTTTAATATTTTTAATGCGATTATTTTTTAAACGTTTTAAACGATTTAAATGTTTTTTATTAATATACATTTTAAAACCTATTTTTTTTTAGTTTCTTTTAATTTAATAATTTCATTATCATAACGTATTCCCTTTCCTTTATAAGGATCAGGTATATGAAGTAATCTTATATCAGCAGCTACTTTACCAATTAATTGTTTATTTGAACAAGTCAATAAAATTTCATTTTTATTAGAACAATCAGCATAAACACTATCAGGTAAAATATAATTTATTAAATGTGAAAAACCTAAAGATAAAACTAAATTTTTTTTTTTAATAACAACTTTATATCCCACACCAAATAATTTTAATTTTTTACTAAAACCAACAGTTACACCAATTATCATTGAATTAATTATAGATCTTGAAGTACCAGCTTGTGACCATGAATATTTATTATTATTATTTGTTGAAAATAAAATTAAATTATTTTTAATATTAATAATTACATTTTTATTAATAATATATTTTAACTTACCATTTTTACCAACAATATTAATAATTTTATTAAATATATTAATTTTAACATTTTTGGGTATTAATATAGGTTTTTTAGCAATACGAGACATATTTTTTTCCTTTAATAAACATAGCAAATAATTTCACCACCTATATTATTTTTCCTAGCTAAATTATCCGACATTATACCTTTAGAAGTAGATATAATAGCAATACCTAAATAATTCATAACTATAGGTAAATTTTTTTTTTTTTTATATATACGTAAACTAGGTTTACTAATTCTTTTAATATTTTCTATAACAGGTTTATTTTTATAATATTTTAAAGTTAATTCTAATTTAACATTATTATTATTATTAATTTTTTTATAATTTTCAATATAACCTTCATATTTTAATACTTTTGAAATTTCTTTTTTAATATTAGAAAATGGGATAAGGATTTTTTTTTTTTTACTATTTTGACCATTTCTAATATATGTTAACATATCTGAAATTGGATCTTGCATACTCATATATTACTCCAAAATTTAAATTACCAACTAGATTTTTTTAAACCTGGTATTTCACCTCTCATAGCAGATTCTCTTAATTTAATTCTACTTAAACCAAATTTACTAATATATCCATGAACTCTTCCTGTTTTAACACAACGATTACTATATCTAGATAAACTTGAATTACGTGGTAAAGATTGTAATTTAAAAATATATTTTAATTTTTCTTCAAAAGAATTAAAAGTTTTATTAATTTTTTTTTTAATTTCTATTCTTTTTTTATAAAATTTATTTATTAATTTTATTTTTTTAATTTCTCTAATTTTTATAGATTTTTTAGCCATAATTTAATTGTATTTCTTAAAAGGGAAATTAAGGTATGATAATAAATAATATACATGATTGTCAATTTTTGAATTTGTAACAATTGTTATATTTAAACCTTTAATATTATCAATTAAATCAAAATCAATTTCAGGAAAAATAATTTGTTCTTTTATACCAATATTGTAATTACCATAACCATCAAATGAATTTAAAGATAAACCTCTAAAATCTCTAATCCTAGGTATAGAAATAAAAATTAATCTTTCTAAAAAATGCCACATTTTTCTTCCTCTTAATGTAACCATACATCCTATTGAATTATTTTGTCTTATTTTAAAACTAGCAATAGATTTTTTAGATTTAGTAATTATAGGTTTTTGACCAGATATAGAAATTAAATTATTAATTGCAATATTTATTTTTTTTTTATTACAAGCTAATTCACCTAAACCAATATTTAAAACAATTTTAACGATTTTAGGAACTTGCATTAAAGATTTAAAATTAATTTTTTTCATCATTAAATTTATAACCCTACTTTTATAATAATTATGTAAATTATTCATTATTATCCTTGAATTATTATAAAATTTTATTATTAGATTTATATAAACGTAATTTTTTTTTTTTAAAAAAAACGAATTTAACTTTATCAGATTTTTTTGTATATTTATTTAATATAGAAACATTAGAAATATGAATAGGGAATTCTTTTTTAAAAATACCACCTATTTTATTAATTGAAGGGATAGGTTTTTGATGTTTTTTAAATAAATTTATATTTTTAATAATAACTTTTTTATTAGATATAATTTTATTAATTTTACCATATTTTTTTTTGTTTTTACCAGATATTATAATAACTATATCATTTTTTCTTATCTTATTTGCCATAAAACCTCACTTAAATTACTTCAGGTGCTAAAGAAACAATTTTCATAAATTTTTTATTTCTTAATTCTCGAGTTACAGGGCCAAAAATTCTAGTTCCAATTGGTTGTAATGTTATATTATTTAAAACAACGCATGAATTATCATCAAAACGAATAAGTGAACCATCTAAACGTCTAACACCTTTTTTTGTTCGAACAATAACAGCTTTTAAAACTTCACCTTTTTTAACTTTACTATTAGAAACAGCTTCTTTAACAGAAATTTTAATTATATCTCCAATATTTGCATAACGTCTTCGAGAACCACCTAAAACTTTAATACACATTACTTTACGAGCTCCTGAATTATCAGAAACATTTAATATAGTTTGTTCTTGAATCATTTTAACACCAAAAATAAAAAAATTATAAATATTTTATTAAATATTTTTTTTTTTTAAAATTTTTTTCAATATCCAAAATTTTTTTTTAGATATTGGATTAGTTTCATTAAATTCTATTAAATCTCCTATATTACATATATTATTTTCATCATGTACATAGAATTTAGTTGTTTTTTTAATAAATTTACCATAAACAGGATGTTTTACTTTACGTTTAATAATAACAACAACAGATTTTAACATTTTATTACTAATTACAATACCTTTTAATATTTTTTTTTTAATCATTTACTTACTCTTTTATTAATAATTAATGTTTTAATACGAGCAATATTTTTTCTATTATTTTTTAATAAATGTGTACTTTTTAATTTATTGTTTCCTAATTTTATACGTAATTTAAATTTTTCATATAATAAAATATATAATATACCTTTTAATTCATTAATTGTTTTATTTTTAATATTTTTATATTTCATAAAATTGCCTTTTTATTGAAAAAATAGTTTTAACTGGTAATTTATTGGAAGCATGATTAAATGCTTTTCTTGCTAACTTTTCTGTTACTCCATTTAATTCATAAATAATTTTACCTGGTTTAATTAAAGAAACCCAAAATTCTACATTACCTTTTCCTTTACCCATTCTTACTTCTAAAGGTTTTTTCGTAATAGGTTTATCCGGAAAAATACAAATCCAAATTTTACCTTGTTTTTTAATTGTTCTATTTATTGATCTACGTGCTGATTCTATTTGTTTAGAAGTTATTCTACCATGTTCAATAGATCTTAAACCAAAAGTACCAAAATTAATATCTTTATTTATTATTGAACCTTTATTTCTTCCCTTTTGCATTTTTTTAAATTTAGTTTTTTTAGGTTGTAACATTTAAATACCTATTTTAAATTTAATTTTCATCTTTATTATTTTCAATAATTTTATATATTTTTTGTTTTAAAAAATTTTTATTATCTAATATTTCACCTTTAAAAACCCAAACTTTAATTCCTATTATTCCATATGTTGTATTTGCTATTGCTGTGTTATAATCAATATCAGCTCTTAAAGTATGTAGGGGTACTCTTCCTTCACGATGCCATTCAGTTCTAGCAATTTCAACTCCACCAATACGACCATTTAATTCAATTTTAATACCAATAGCACCATTTTTAATAGCATTTTGAACAGTTTTTTTAATAATACGTCTAAATATAATACGACGTTCTAATTGAAATTTTATATTATTTGATATTAATTTAGCATCAATTTCAGGTTTTTTTATTTCAAACATATTAATTATAGATGGGGTTTTAACAAATTTTTCAATTTTTTTACATATTTTATCTATATTATCATTTTGATTTAAAATAATATTATTAGGTTTAGACGTATAAATTTTAATATTAATTATTTTAATATTTCTATAAATTAAAATTTTTGATATAAATAATTTATTTAATTTTTTTTTTAAAAAATTTCGTATTTTAAAATCATCATTTAAATTTTTACTATATTCTTTTTTATTTGCATACCATATAGAATTCCAAAATTTAATAATACCTAATCTTATACCATGAGGATTTACTTTTTGTCCCATTTAAAACTCCTACATTAATTATCAGATAATATTATATTAATATGACTAGTACGTTTTATAATATAATCTGTTTTACCTTTAGCACGTGGTAATACACGTTTAGTTTTAGAACCTTCATTTATAAAAATTTTTTTAATATATAAATACTTAATATTAGTATTAATATTATAAATTTTAAAATTAGAAATAGCTGATTCTAATACTTTTTTAATTAATTTTGAAGATTTTTTATAATTATATTTTAAGATATTTAATGCTATCAATATATTTTTACCTCTAATTAAATTAGAAATCAAACGTAATTTTTGAGCTGAAGAATTAGCATAACAATGTTTAGTAATTATTTCTTTATTCATTTTTTTTTCCACTTTTTATATTTTTAATTTTTTTATCAGCTGTATGGCTTTTAAATGTACGAGTCATAACAAATTCACCTAATTTATGTCCAACCATTTCATCTAATATAAATATTGGAATATGTTTTTTACCATTATGGACAGAAATAGTTAAACCTATCATATTAGGAAATATAGTAGATCTACGAGACCAAGTTTTAAATGATTTTTTTTTTTTAATATTTAATATTTTTTTAAATAAATGTTTATCAATATAAGGTCCTTTTTTAATAGATCTAGACATAGTATATTCCTTATTTATTTTTATTACGAAAACGTATAATTAATTTATTAGTACGTTTATTAATACGTGTTTTTTTACCTTTTGTTTGAATACCCCAAGGAGTAACAGGATGTTTACCGAAATTACGACCTTCACCTCCACCATGAGGATGGTCAATAGGATTCATAGCAGTACCTCTTACTGTAGGTCTTATACCTTTCCAACGTGATTTACCTGCTTTTCCTAATAATGAAAGCATATGTTCAGAAAAACCAACAGAACCTAATGTTGCTCTACAATTTAAAAAAATTTTACGTATTTCACCAGAACGTAATCTTATTGACACATATTTATTATCATTTGAAATAATTTGAGCATATGAACCTGCAGACCTAGCTAATTGACCACCTTTTTTAGGTTTTAACTCTATATTATGTATAATAGATCCAATTGGTATATTTTTAATAGGTAAACAATTACCTAATTTAATATCTACATTTTCACCAGATTCAATTTTATCTCCTATTTTAATTCCTTTTATTGCTAAAATATATTTATTAATACCATTTTTATACAAAATTAAAGCAATATTAGCTGATCTATTTGGATCATATTCTAAACGTTTAACTTTCCCAATAATATTATCAATATTACGTTTATAATCAATTAATCTATAATGTTTTTTATAACCACCACCTATATGTCTTGTAGTTATACGTCCAAAATTATTTCTTCCACCTGTTTTAATTAATTTTTTAAGTAAATTTTTACAAGGTTTACCTTTATATAAATTTTTGTTAATTATTTTATTAGCATGTCTAATACCAGGTGATGTGGGATTGTATTTAACAACAATCATCTTATTTCCTTATAAAATATTGTAAAATTTTTATTTTTCAAAAAAAACATATACTTTTTTCCAGTTTTTATGATATCCGTAATTATTTTTATTAATTTTAAATTTTTTACCTTTTACCAATAATGTATTAATTGATTTTACTTTAACTTCAAAAATTTTTTGAATAGATTCTTTAATTTTTGTTTTATTAAATTTTTTATTAACTTTTAAAACAGAGGAATTACCTTTTTTAGTAATAAAACTAACTTTTTCAGATATATGTATTTTATATATTACATTTATTAATTCTTCGTTATTTATAATCATAATATATTCTCAAAAAATCTTAAAACACTTAAAGTAATTATTATTTTATTAGAATTAATTAAATCTATAATATTAATATTATTAATATTATTTATTTTGATATTATAAATATTACGTGAAGATAAAAATAAATTTTTATCAAATTTTTTTGTAATTATTAAAATTTTTTTATTTGTAATTTTATTTATTTTATTTAATAATATATTAGTTTTAGGTAAATTTATTGAAAAATTATTAAAAATAATTAATCTATTTTGTCTTATTAATTCTGAAAAAATACATTTAATAGCACCTCTATACATTTTTTTATTTATTTTATGTTTATATTTTTTAGGTTTAGATGCAAAAGTAACACCACCAGAACGCCAAATTGGACTTTTAAAAGAACCAGAACGAGCACGACCTGTTCCTTTTTGACGCCAGGGTTTTTTATTAGTACCAGAAACTTCAGATTTACTTTTTTGTGATTTATTACCACTTCTTTTATTATTTAAAAATGATACAATTACTTGATGAACTAATAATTTATTAAATTTATAATTAAAAATATTTTTTGAAATATTAATTATATTTTTAGTATCTTTTAATAAAAATTTCATTATTAATATTCTCCCTTTTAATAGATGGTTTTATTATAATATTATTACCAATAAAACCAGGTATTGATCCTTTTATTAATAATAATTTTTTTAAAATATCAATTTTAATAATTTTTAAATTTTGTATTGTTATTTTTTTGTTTCCTAAATGTCCGGCCATTTTTTTACCTTTAAATACTTTACCAGGAGTTTGATTTTGTCCTATTGAACCAGGTACTCTATGTGATAAAGAGTTACCATGCGTACTATCTTGTGAGTTAAAATTCCATCTTTTAATAGTTCCTGAAAACCCTTTCCCTTTTGAAATACCTGTGATATCAACAAATTTATTTTTTATAAAAATATTTAAATTAATTTTCATACCTAAATTAAAATTTTGAGTATTATAAATACGAAATTCCCATAAACCTTCACCAGGAGTTATATTTGATTTTTTAAAATGACCATTTTCACATTTATTGTATTTTTTTTTTATGCCAGTAGTAATTTGAATAGCATAATAATTATCATTTTTTAAATTTTTAATTTGTGTAATATAATTATTTTCAATTTTAATAATACTTATTGGAATTGAGATACCATTTTCCTTAAAAATTCTGGACATACCAATTTTTTTTCCTATTAAACCAATCATATTTTAATCCTTAAAATTTAATTAATAATATTTATTTTAATGAAAATACCAGAAACTAATTTTATTTTCATTAATTTTTCAATAGTTATAAAATTTGATGTTATAATACCTAATAATCTTTTATGTGTACAAATTTCATATTGATCTCTAGCATCTTTATCGACATGTGGTGATGTAAGAATAGTAAATTTTTCTTTTTTAGTTGGTAATAATATTGGGCCGTAAATTTTAGAATTAGTATTATAAGCAATTTTAATAAAATTTATTATTAATTTATCCATTATTCTAAAATCATATGATTTTAATTTTATTCTAATATTTTTCTTCATTAATATTAAATTCCTTAAAATTATAAATTATATTATAAAATAAAATACATTTATTAAAATAAAATTTTAATATTATTAGATATATAATAAATATAATTATAATTAAAAACTTTGCAAAATATTTTATAAATATTTAATATATTTAAAAATAATTTTATATATTAATAATTATTTTAAATATTAAATAAAAGATAATTTTATATTTGAATAACCAAAAAATTCTCTTAATTTCATTAATAATAAATTATTAATTTTTATATTCCATATTTTACTACATTTTAATTTTAAAATTATATCATTTTCTTTATAATAAAACCATATAGGTGTTTTACCACCTTTATTATTTTCTAATATTTTATATAAATAATTTAATAATTTACTATTAATTTTATTAATATTTATATAAATAATTAATTTAGTAATATATTTCTCTCTAATTTCATCAATATTAAATATTTCATATGCTTTCATTTTAAATATATTTTTAAAATTATCAAAAAAAATTTCACCACTTATAATTAAAATATTATTTTTTTTAATAATATTTTTATATTTTTTTAATATATTATCAAATATTATAACTTCTATTTTA
Organism: Enterobacteriaceae bacterium; assembly: GCA_052399835.1. Lineage (GTDB taxonomy): Bacteria > Pseudomonadota > Gammaproteobacteria > Enterobacterales > Enterobacteriaceae_A. Next base: position 123,546 of record CP181095.1, on the reverse strand, counting down.
GAGGTTTGATCATCTATAATGCATATACAAATATATTTATTATTTTTAGAATATATAATTTTATAATACACTAATATTCCAGAAATAATTTTAATTTTATTTTTTTTTGTTAAATATAAATTTTTTAAAAGTATTCCACCAGTATAATATTTTATTTCTTCAATATATTGAATAATAGGATGATTTGATAAATACATTCCTATTGTATCATATTCTTTTTCTAATATTAATTGATTAGGCCAATTTATAAATTTTTTATATTTAATATTAATTTCTTTTGTAATATTATCTAATAAATTAAACATATTTTTTTGACCAATTTTAATATCTTTTTTATAATATTCTGTAATTTTAATAATATCATTTAAAATATAATAAAGAAATGAGCGATTTTGTTTAGTAAAATCAAATGAACCTGAAAAAATTAATTTTTCAAGTATTCTTTTATTAATTTTATTTTTATCAATAAGCATACAAAAATTAAAAAAATTTTTGAATTTCGAATTTTTATTACGTAATTTAATAATATATTTTGCTGTTGTTTCACCTATACCTTTAATTGCACCAATTCCCCAAATAATATTTTTATTTTTATCAATGTTAAAATTATATAAACTTTTATTAATATTAGGTGGTAAAATATTTAATTTCATACGTTTACATTCATTAACTAAAATTATTAATTTTTTAGTATTTTGCATTTCAGAAGTCATTACAGAAGTCATAAATTCTAATGGGTAATGAGTTTTTAACCATAATGTTTGATAAGATATAATAGAATATGCCACTGAATGTGATTTATTAAAACTATAATTTGAAAATTTTTTTAATAATTCAAAAATTTTAATAGAAAGTTTTTTATTAATAGAATTTTTAATAGCATTAATTATAAATTTTTTTTTCTCTGTAATTATGTTTTTTTTTTTTTTTTTCATAGCTCTTAATAGGATATCAGCTGTTCCTAAATTATATCCAGATAAAATTTTTGCTATTTCTATAACTTGTTCTTGATATAAAATAATTCCGTATGTTGATTTTAAAATTGGTTTTAAAAATTTATGTTCTAATTTTATATCAGGATAAAAAATTTTTTCTTTACCATTTTTACGATTAATATAATTTTGAACCATTCCAGATTTTAATGGTCCAGGTCTAAATAATGCTATTAAAGCTACAATATCATTAAAACAATTAGGTTTAATTTTTCTAATTAAGTCTTTCATACCATTTGATTCAAGTTGAAAAACTGCTGTAGTATTTGTATTTTTTAATAAATTATAACTTTTTTTATCTTTTAATGATAATTTTGAAATATTTTTTTTTTTTTTAATTTTAGAGTTTAAATTTATCATTTTTAAAGCAAATTTTATAATAGTTAATGTTTTTAATCCTAATAAATCAAATTTTACTAAACCAATATTTTCAATATCAATTTTATCAAATTGAGAAATAGGATTTTTACCATTTTCATCATAAAATAAAGGTGTAAAATTAGTAATTTTACCAGGTGAAATTACTATACCTCCAGCATGTTTACTAACATTTTTAATAATTCCTTCTAATTTACAAGATATATCAATTAATGCTTTAGCTTCAACATTTTCCTGATATATTTTTAAAAATGATGGTTCTGAAATAAGTGCTTTATTTATAGTTATACCTAAATCTATAGGTATTAATTTAGCAATATGATCAATAAAATTATAAGAATAACCTAAAATTTTACCTATATCTCTAATTGCTGCTTTTGCAGCTAAAGTACCAAATGTAATAATTTGTACTACTGATTTATAACCATAAATATTTTTAATATGATTAATAACTTTATCTCGTTTTTCAACACAAAAATCAATATCAAAATCTGGCATTGTAATACGTTCAGGGTTTAAAAATCTTTCAAAAATAAGATTATATTTAATTGGATCAATATTTATAATATTTAATGAAAATGCTACTAATGATCCAGTACCTGATCCTCTTCCAGGTCCAACTATAATATTATTTTTTTTTGCCCATTGTATAAATTCCATAACTATTAAAAAATAATTAGAAAATTTAATTTTATTAATAATTTTTAATTCTTTATTTAAACGTTTATAATAATTACTTCTAATTATAATATTTTTAATATTATTATATAATATTTTTTTAATTTTTATTTCTAATTTTTTTTTAGTTAAAATATTTAAATATTTTGAATATGTTTTTTTATTTTTATTTATAAAAGGTAAAAAAAATTTATTAAATTTAATAATAACATTACAACGTTTAGAAATTTCATAGCTATTAATTAATGATTCAGGAATATCTTTAAATAATTTACACATTTCTTCTTCACTACGTAAAAATTGTTTATTACTATATTTTTTGATATTTAAAATATTTGTATTATTAATATTTAAACGAATTTTATGTGCATTATAATCATTTTTATTCAAAAAACATACATCATTTGTTGCTACTAATGGTAAATTTCTATTTTCTGCTATTGATATAATTTTGTTTATATAATTTTCTTCATTTTTACGATTAGTTCTGATAATTTCAAAATAATAATTATTTGAAAAATATTTTTGATAAAAATCTAAAGTATAATTAATTTGATCATAATTTTTTTGTATTATAAATTTACCAATATCTCCAAAACAACCACCAGATAATATTATTAAACCATATCTGTATTTTTTAAGTAAATTATAATTAATAATTGGACCTAATATATTATTATAACCATTTTTATATATTTTAGTAATTAATAATTTTAAATTTTTGTAACCTTCATTATTAGATGCTAAAATAGTTAATTGTGATATTTCTTCATTAATATTTTTAATATAAAAATCTGCACCTATAATAGGTTTTATTTTAAATTTATATGCTAATTTATAAAATTTTAAAATTCCAAAAAGGCAATTAAAATCTGTTAATGCTAAAGAATTAATGTTTAATTCTTTAGCTTTTTTAATTAAATTTTTAATTTTTATTAACCCGTCAATTAATGAATAATTACTTCTTATATGTAAATGAATGAAATTATTTTTAATCATTTTTAAATATAAATAAATAAATTAATAAAATTTATATAAATAATATATTTAATATTTATAAAAATATTAATTATATATATTGTATAATATATATAATATTTATTTATATAAATAAAAATATAATATTTATTTATATAAATAAAAATATAATATTTATTTATATAAATAAAAATATAATATTTATTTATATAAATAAATATATATATATATATATATATATATATATATATATATTATATTTTTATTTATATAAATAAATATTATAAATATATATATATATATATATATATATATATATATATATATATATATATATATATATATATATATATATATATATATATATATATATATATTATATGTATGTATGTATATACATATATATGTATGTATATACATATATATGTATATACATACATATATATGTATATATAAATTTATAAAATTAAATTTTTAATAATTCCTTTTCAGTATTAATTAATTTTAAATTAATTTTTCTTATATAAATATCTGTTTTGTCTTGTATTTCCTCTTCAATTTTATTTTTAATATCTATATCAATTAATTTAACTTTATATAAATTTTTAATTTTTAAATTTGAATTACGTCTTATTTTTCTAATTAAAATTCTACTATTCTCAGAATCACAACGTAATATCTTTATTAGTTCCTTACGTCTATTTTCATTTATTTGTGGTAAATTAACAATAATATCTTTATTTACAATAAATGAATTTAAATTTAAATTAGATTTCATAATTGCATTTTTTACTAAATTTATCAAAGAAATATCAAATAAATTAATTTTAATTGTATTTAAATCTATTAATGTTATATAAGATATTTTTTTTAAATTAGTCATAACACCATGATAATTAATTGAAATATTATCTAAAATTTTAGTAGATGTTTTACCTGTAAAAAATTTATTTATTTTTTTTTCAAAAGAATTAAATACGTTTTCCATTAAATAATTATTTTCTTCACTTATTTTTTTAAACATTTAATTTTCCTTATTAATAATATTAATATTAATATTAATATTATTATTATAAATAATATTAATATTAATATTAATATTATATGTATATTAATTATAATTTATTATATTTATTTTAATATAATATTTATTATAATAATATTAAATATTTTAAATTATTTCACCCAATTCATATCTTATAAAATCAATTATAATTGAATTTTTTTTATTTAATATATCTTTAATTTTAAAAAAAATATCAAAAATAAATTTTTGATTCATTAATGTTATATTTTCAATATATTTTTTAATTTTACCTAATAATATTATTTTTAAAAATTTTTTATTATTATTTTTAATTATACTTTTATGTATTTTATACTCATTTATAATAAAATTATATAATATATTATCAATATTAATAAATTCAGGTTTATTTGAAGCAATATGCATAGAAATTTTTTTTAAAAGTTTTTTTTGAATAAATTTAGCTTTTATTAATACACCAATACGATTATTATGATTATATATTTCTAAAATATTATTTTTTAAAATATTAATTCTTTTAATTAAAATTTTCTCTTTTATTTTATTAAATAAATCAATAATATCATTATTTAAAAAAAAATTAATTTTTTCAATATTTTTAATATATTTAAAATTATTATTAAATAATTTACAAACAATATTATTAGAAAATTTTAAAAATTCAAAACTTTTAGAAGCAAAATCAGTTTGACAATTTATTTCTAAAATAATAACATAATTATTTAATTTTTTAACAAATATAATACCATTAGTAATTCCATAATGAGTTTTTTTTAAAATTTTTAACAACCCCATTTTCCTTATTTCAATAATTGCTTTTTTAATATTACCATTAGTTAAAATTAAAGAATTTTTACAATCTAATAAACCAGCACCTGTTATATTTCTAATTTTTTTAATAAGATTAATATTAATTATATTCATTAAAAACCTTAATTAATATTATAAATAAATTTTTTTTTTAATATTATATTTTAAACTTTCATTAATAGCTAAAGATATAGTATTTAAATAAAATTTAATAGAATAAATTGAATCATCATTTCCTGGAATAATATAATTAATACCATCAGGATTAGAATTTGTATCTACAATAGAAAATACTTTAATACCTAATTGATTAGCTTCTTTAATAGCAATTTTTTCATAATTTGAATCTACAATAAATATAGCATCTGGTAAATTCTCCATATTTTTAATACCTCCTAATGATTTCTCTAGTTTTTTTAATTTATTTTTATATATTAATGATTCTTTTTTAGTTAATTTATCAAAAATTCCATTTTGTAATTGAATTTCTAATTGTTTTAATTTTTGAATAGATTTTTTAACAGTTTTCCAATTAGTTAACATACCACCTAACCAATGATAATTAACAAAGAATTGATTACAATTTATAGCATATATTTTAATTGCTTTATATGCTACAGATTTTGTTCCAATAAATAAAATTTTTCCTTTTTTTGATATAATTTCAACAATTTTTTCAATTGCTTTATTCATCATTAATAATGTTTTTTCTAAATTAATAATATGTATTTTATTTTTAATTCCAAAAATAAATTTTTTCATTTTAGGATTCCAATAACGTGTTTGGTGCCCAAAATGAACTCCAGCTCTAATCATATCATATATAGATATTTTAAACATAAATAAATTCCATTTTAAAATAATTAATATTATTAAAATATTATTTTATAAATTTAAATATTTTTATAAAAATGATAATTAAAAAATATAAAGAAATAAAAAAAATAAGAATTGTCAGTTATTTAGCAGCAAAAGTATTAGAAATGATTAAAAAATACATAAAACCAGGAATTACAACTGAAAAATTAGATAAAATATGTAATTTATATATAACTAAAAAACAAAATGCAATACCTGCGTGTTTAGGATATAAAGGATTTCCTAAATCCGTTTGTATATCAATAAATAATGTAGTATGTCATGGTATACCTAAAAAATCAGAAATATTAAAAAATGGTGATATTGTTAATATTGATATTACTATTTTTAAAAATAATTATTATAGTGATACTTCTCAAATGTTTTTTGTAGGTAAAGTAAATAAAATAAATAAATTATTATGTAATATAGCACAACAAAGTTTATATTTATCTATATATAAAATTAAACCAGGTTTAAAAATAAACGAAATAGGTAATACTATTGAAAAATTTATAAAATTTAAAAAAAATTTTTCAATTGTTAAAGATTATTGTGGTCATGGAATAGGATTAAAATTTCATGAATTACCTCAAATTTTACATTTTAAAAATAATAACAATAATATTTTAAAAAAAGGAATGATTTTTACAATTGAACCTATAATTAATTTAGGTAAAAATGATGTATTTACATTAAATGATGGGTGGACAGTTAAAACTAAAGATAAATGTTTATCAGCACAGTATGAACATACAGTATTAGTTACTTCTAAAGGATGCGAGATAATGACTTTACGTAAAAATGAAATTTTACCAAAAATAATAATACATAAATAATTTTTAATTAAAAATATAAATATTAAATTTTATAATAATAAAATAATTATGCGAACTAGTCAATATTTACTTTATACTATAAGAGAAAATTCTATTAATAAAGAAATAATAAGCTATAAATTAATGATAAAATCAGGAATGATTAGAAAATTGAATTCAGGGTTTTATATTTGGCTCCCTACAGGTTTAAAAGTTTTAAATAATATTAAAAAAATAATACATAAAGAAATTAATAAAATTAAATTCTTAGAAATAGATATACCTATAATACAATCAGCAAATTTATGGAAAAAAAGTAAACGTTTTCAAAAATATGGTTTAGAATTAATTAAATTTTATAATAGAAAAAAAAAATTATTTATTTTAAGCCCTACTAATGAAGAAATAATTAATAAAATAATAAACAATGAAATTAATTCTTATAAACAATTACCAATTAAATTTTATCAAATTAAATCAAAATTTAGAGATGAAATTAGACCTAATTTAGGTATATTAAGAACAATTGAATTTATTATGAAAGATGCTTATTCTTTTCATAATAATAATAAATGTTTAAACATAACATACAATATAATATATAAAACTTATATTAAAATATTTAAAAAATTAAATTTATTTTTTTATATTATAAAAGCAAATTCAGGATCAATTGGGGGGAATATATCTCATGAATTTTATAGTTTATTTAAAAATTATAAAAATAAAAATTTTTTTATAAATAATTTTAATAATATTAATAATATAAAAATAATAAAATTAAATATTATTAATAATAAATATAAAATTCAAAAATCAAGAATATTAAACTTTTTAAATATATATATTAAAAATAAAAATTTTAATATATTTAATAAAAATAATATTAAAATAATGTTTATAAAATCAAATAATAATAAATTAATAGCTTTATTAATTGATAATAAAAAAAAATTTAATTTATTTAAAATTTATAAGTTAAATTATATTCATAAACCTTTAAAATATATAACAAATAAAGAAATAAATATTTTATTTAATAAAAAAATATTTAAAATAAAATCATTTTTTTCAAAAATTATTATTATTGCAGATTATAATATTATAAAAATTAAAAATTTTATAATAAAATTTAAAAAAAAAATTTTTATCGGACTAAATTGGAACAAAGATTTATCATTTTTATATTTAGCAAATTTAAATAATTTAAATAAAAATATCATAAATTATAAAAATAAAAATTATTTATTTATAAAACAAGATACTGAAATTGCACATATATTTAAAGTGGGTACTAAATATTCTAAAATTATTAATAAATGTAATTTTAAAAAAAAAATAAATATGGGATGTTATGGTATTGGAATTACAAGATTAGTAGCAGCAATTATAGAACAAAATTATGATAAAAAAGGTATTATTTGGCCTGATAAAATTGCTCCCTTTATAATATCAATATTACCAATAAATTTTCATAATTTTAAAATAGTTAAAAATATATCTAATAATATATATAAAAAATTATTAAAAAAAAATATTAATATTATTTTAGATGATCGTAAAGAACAAATAGGTATATTATTTAATGATATTGAACTTATTGGTATTCCTCATTTAATAATAATAAGTAATATAAATTGTAAAAATGGTTTTATAGAATATAAATATAGACGTAATATTACAAGAAAAATAATTAAAATAGAATATATTATTAATTTTTTATTAAACAAAATTAATTTTTATAAAAAATAAAAATATATTATCTTAAAAGAGAATAAAAAATGATAAAAATTCGTTTAAAAAGAGTAGGTACTAAAAATAAACCCTTTTTTCAAATAATAGTAATAGATAAACGTAAATCAAATAATGGAAAATTCATAGAACGTATAGGTTATTTTAATCCAATTAATAATTCTGATATTAAAAATTTAAATTTATTTAAAAAACGTATCAAATATTGGAATAACTTAGGAGCAATTAATTCATGTCGTATTAAAAAAATAATTAAACTTTTTGAAAAAAATAAATTAATAAATAATGAAAAAAATTCCAAAAGATCCAATTATAATAGGTAAAATAAGTAAAAAATACGGAAATAAAGAATTATTTCAATTATTTTCTTATTTTAAAAATAAATATGATATATTTAAATATAAATTTTTGTACATTAAAAATAAAAAATGGGAAATTATTAAATTAAAATATTGTATTAAAAAAAAAAAAAAATTTATAATAAAAATTAAAAATATTAAAAAAAAATTAAATATATTTAATAATAAAAATATATTTATTGATTTTAAAGATATTAAAATAAATCAAAATTATTATTGGAAAGATATAATAAAATGTAAAGTAATTAATTTTAATAATTATAAATTAGGAAAAATTAAAAATATTATTGAAACAGGATCAAATGATGTAATAATCATTAAAAAAAAAAAAAAAGAAACAATAATACCATTTATTAAAAAACAAATAATTCAAATAATTGATATTAAATTAAAAATTATTAAAGTTAAATATTTTTATTAAGATTTATATTATATTTATAATTTTAAAAATAATTTAAGAAAAAAATGAAAAATATTATTAAAGAATTTGAAAAAACTCAAATTAAAAATTACATTCCTTCGATAAAAACAGGTTATTACATTGAAGTAAAATTATGGATTTTTGAAGGTAAAAAAAAAAAAATTCAAAAATTTAATGGTATAATTATTTCAATTAAAAATAAAGGTTTAAATAGTTCTTTTACAGTTCGTAAAATTACTAATAATGTGGGAATAGAACGTGTATTTCAAATGTATTCACCTATAATTAATAAAATTAAAATAATAAATTTTAATAAAATTAAAAAATCAAAATTATATTATTTACGTAATATTAAATCTAAAAATAAAAATATTTTTTAAATAATTTAATAAAATATAAATACAATATTATTTATTATTAATAAATAATAACATTTTTTTAATAGATTTTTTTAAACCTAATATCATGCTTTCATTAAAAATTGCATTACCAATATTAATTTTATTTATTTGTTTTATTTTTATTAAATTTTTAATATTTTCATAATTTAAACCGTTTCCTAAATTTACAATTAAACCCCTTTTTTTAGCATAAATTATTGATTTTTTTATTTTATTTAATTGAAATTTTTTTTCTAAATTATTTTTAGATGATGAATAAAATTTAGTATTTATTTCTATATATTTTATAGCAGTATTAAAAACCGCATCTATTTGACCTAAATCTGGATCTATAAATAAAGATACTTTTATTCCATTATTATTTAATAAATTAACAACGATAGATATTTCATTAATTTTTTTAATAATTTTTAATTTATATATTTTTGAAATTTTTGTTTTTTCATCTAAAATAAAAAAACAATATTGTGGTTTTATTTTTAAAATTATATCTAAAATTTCATCAGAAATTTTAGTTTTAATATTTATATATATTTGTATTATTTTTTTTAAAATATTTATATTTTTTTCATTTATATATTTATCATTTTTTTTTAAATTTATTGTAATATTATTTATTCCTGATTGTTTAGATATAAAAATTATTTTTATTAAATTCATTAAGAATTTTTTTTTTTTATCAAAATTTTTAACATAATTATTATTAATATTTAACGATAATTTATTCAATATATATCCTATAATATAATTATTATTAAATATTAATTTATTTAATTAAAAGTATTTTTAAAAATAAATTTATTTTTTTTTTAATTATTTTTTTTATTGCTTTTCTTGATTCAATGCCAATAATTTTAATTTTATTTCCATTTTTTCCTATTATTATTTTTTTTTGATGTTTATTTTTAACTAATAATATTATATATATATTATAAATATTATTAACAATATTAATTTTATCAATTTTTATATTAATGAAATATGGTAATTCTTGACCTAAAAACCTTATTATTTTTTCACGTATAATTTCTAAAATTTTAAAATTTATAGAATATTTATTATTAAAATAATTATTCAAATTTTTTTTTTTATATAATATTTTAAAAATTTTTTTTTTAATTATTTCAATATTAATATTTAATTTAGCAGAAATAGGAATTAATTCTATAGAATTTAAATTTTGTTTTAAAAAATTAATATATGGTAATAAATAAATTTTATTTTTAATAATATCAATTTTATTTATTACAATTATTATTGGAATATTTATTTTTTTTAAAGTATTTATAATTTTTTTATCGTTTATTTTAAATATAGTACCCTCAATTACATAAATTATTATATCTATATTGTATAAAAATTTATTAATATTAAAATTTATTAAATTATATTTTTTTTTTTTATTTGAAAAACCAGGATTATCAATATAAATAATTTTACATAAATTTTTATTATAAATTCCCAAAATATTATTTATTGTTGTGTTTTTTTTTTTAGATGTAATTGATATTTTTTTTCCTATTAATTTATTTAATAATGTTGATTTACCAACATTTGTTCTACCAATTATTGATACAAAACCATAAATTATTTTTTTAAAAATCATTAATTTTCCATTATTTTTATTATTTTTTTAGCAATATATTGTTCAGTATTTTGTTTTGTTTTACCAATACCTGTAAAATAATTTTTAAAACAATTAATTTTACAATTTATAATAAACTTTTGATTATGTGATTTTCCATTTTTTTTAATTATTGAATAATAAGGTAATTTAATTTTTTTTTTTTGTAAAATTTCCTGTAAAATAGTTTTATAATCTTTATTAATTATGGATAATTTAATTTTTTTAATTTTTTTATTATACCAATTTAAAATTAATTTTTCAATTGTGTTAATATTGCTATCTATAAAAATACTTCCTATTAATGATTCTAAAGTATTAGCTAATATTAATTTTTTATTATAATTATTTAATTTTTTAAAATTTAACTTTATATATTTTTCTATATTAAATTTAATTATTATTTTATATAAAGTTTTATGATTAATTAAATTTGCTCTTATTCTACTTAATTCACCTTCATTTATTAATGGAAATTTTTTATATAAAATGTTTGAAATTATAAAATTAAGTATTGAATCACCTAAAAATTCAAATCTTTCATTATTATTGTTGTTATTTATATCACTATAAGTTAATGCTTTTAGTAATAGTTTTTTTTTTTTATAAAAATAACCTATTTTTTTTTGTATTTTATATATTATTTTTTTTTTCATAATTATTATTTTAAATAATATTTATTTATTTTAAAATATTTTTAATTATTATTTATTTTAAATAATGTTAAAAATACTTCTTTAGGTACTGAAATATTACCTATTTTTTTCATTTTTTTTTTCCCATATTTTTGTTTATTTAATAATTTTTTTTTTCTACTTATATCACCACCATAACATTTTGAAATTACATTTTTTCTTAATTGTTTAATTACAGAGCTACAAATAATATTTGAATTTATAATTATTTTTATAGAAATATTAAAATTTTGTCTAGGAATTAATTTTTTTATTTTTTTTAATATTTTTTTACTGAAATTTATAGAATTATTTTTATGTGTTATAAAAGATATTGTATCAATATTTTTATTATTAATTAATATATCAATTTTAACTAAATCAGATTTTTTATAGTATTTAAAATTATATTCCAATGATGCATATCCATTAGATAAATTTTTTAATTTATCTAAAAAATTAATTATAATTTCTGACATTGGGATTTCATAAATTAAAGAAACTTGATTATCATAATAAATCATATTAATTGGTACTCCTCTTTTTTCAATACATAATTTTATTATTTTTCCTAAATATTTTTTTGGAGTTAATATATTACATTCTGCTATTGGTTCTCTTAATTCAATTATTTTATTTTTTAAAGGTAATTTATTAGGATTATTAATATAAATAATTTTTTTATTATTAGTATAAATTTCATAAATTACATTAGGTTTAGTTATAATTAAATTTAAATTATATTCACGTTCTAAACGCTCTTTAATAATTTCTAAATGTAATAATCCTAAAAAACCACATCTAAAACCAAAACCTAATGATAATGATATTTCAGGTTCATAAAAAAAAGAATTATCATTTAATTTTAATTTTTCTAAAGAATCTCTAAATAATTCATATTGTTCAGAATTTATTAAAAATAATCCTGCGTATATTTGTGGTTTTATTTTTTTAAATTTTATTAAAATTTTTTTAGCTGGTTTTAAAAATGAAGTAATAGTATTACCAACTTTAGCATGATTTATATTTTTAATTGAATATATTAACCATCCTACCTCACCACAAGTTAAAAAATTTTTGTTTTTTTTTTTAGGAGTAAATATACCTAATTTTTCTACATTATAAATATCTTTTTTATTAATTATTATAATTTTATCACCTATTTTTAAAATACCATTTTTAATACAAATTATCGAAATAATTCCTAAATATTTATCAAACCATGAATCTATAATAATAGCCTGTAAATTATTTTCAACTTTACCTTTTGGAGCAGAAATATTAGAAATAATATTTTCTAATACATTTATTACCCCCTCTCCTGTTTTAGAAGAACAATAAGTTATTTTATTTACATTAAAATTTATTTTTTTTTTAATTTCTTTTAAAACACGATTAACATTAGAATTTGGTAAATCAATTTTATTAATAACAATTATTATATCTAAATTCATTTCTAATGCTTTATAATAATTTGTAATAGTTTGTGATTCTATACCTTGTGTTGAATCAATTAATAATAATACTCCTTCACACGCTATTAATGATTTAGACACTTCATAAGAAAAATCTATATGTCCAGGAGTATCAATTAAATTAATTTTATAAATTTTATTATTTTTTGATTTATATTTTAAACTTACACTTTGTGCTTTTATTGTAATTCCCCTTTCTTTTTCTAACTCCATTGTATCTAATACTTGATTAGTCATTTCTCTTTTATTTAATCCCCCACATATTTGTATTATACGATCAGATAATGTTGTTTTACCGTGATCTATATGTGCAATTATAGAAAAGTTTCTTATATTTTTAATTTGTTTTTTCATAATTTAATAAAATTTTAATAATAATATTAAAAATATAAATAAATAAATTTTTAATAAAATTTATTTTAATTATATTTAAAATGGCCCTTACTGGATTTGAACCAGTGACCAAACGATTATGAGTCGTTTGCTCTTACCAACTGAGCTAAAGGGCCAAATTAATTTTAAATTTATTTTTTAAATTTAACTTATTTTAAAATACTATAAAAATCAAAATAAATACTTAAATATTCAATTTTTAAATTTATTAAAATATATTAATTATATTATTTTAAAAAATATATAATTAATTACATATACTTACGTATTTCACCTTTACCGAAAATATTATTAATACAACGATTACAAATACCTATATATTTTGATATATTACTAATATTATTATTATAATTCCAACATCTATTACATTTTTTTTCTTTAGATATATTAATAATTATCTTAAAATCATTCATTTTTTTTGAAATAATTAATTTAACATATGAAATGATAAATATAAAATTTAATTCATTTTTAAATTTATTTAAATAGTTTATTAATTTTTTATTTGCATAAATTATAACATTAACTTGTAATGAACTACCAATATTTTTATTAATTCTTAAAATTTCAATTTTTTTATTAATTTCATTTTTAATTTTAATTAATTTTTTCCAAAGTACATTGTTAAAGATTTTAAAATTATAATTTATAGGTATTTTTTTATACCATTCTTCAGTAAAAATAAATTCTGATCTTTTTCCTGGTAAATAATTCCATACTTCATTTGCAGTAAATGATAAAATAGGTGATATCCAACGAACTAAAGATTCTAATATATGAAACATTGTTATTTGACAACTTTTTCTATTAATACTATTTTTTTTATTAGTATATTGACGGTCTTTAATGATATCGAAATAAAAAGAGCCCATATCAATTGAACAAAATTTTATTATATATTTTATTACTTTATTAAAATTATAATTATTGTATGCATTTATAATTTTTTTTTGAACAATTAATGTAGATTTTAAAGCCCATAAATCTAAAATTATAATTTTTTTAAAATTTAAAAAAAAATCATTAGGTTTGAAATCATTTAAATTTGATAATAAAAAACGTATTGTATTTCTAATTTTTCTATAAATATCTGTTGAATTTTTAAGTGATTTATTAGAAACTATTATTTCATTAGTATATTCAGTATTTGCAATCCATAACCTTAAAACATCACAACTAAATTTTTTAATTAAATTTGTAGGATTTATTATATTACCAATAGATTTAGACATTTTTTTTTTATTTTTATCTATAGTAAAACCATGTACTATAATTTTTTTATATGGTGCATTTCCATTAATTATATTTGATGTTATTAATGATGACATAAACCAACCACGGTATTGATCAGAACCTTCTATATATAAATCTGATATTTTTTTTTTATATTCCACCCTTTTTTTAATAACTGAATAATGTGTTGTTCCAGAATCAAACCATACATCTAAAGTATCATTTACTTTAAAATAATCATCACTATTTATTCCTAGTATTTTTTTTTTATTTAAATTCCACCATATTTGTGTACCTTTATTTTCTATACCTCTTGCAACCCTTTCAATTATTTTTTCACTATATGGATGTATTTTAAAAGTTTTTTTATTAACAAATAATGTAATTGGAACTCCCCATATTCTTTGTCTTGAAATACACCAATCAGGTCTATTTTGAATCATTTTTTCCATATAAATTTTTCCATATTTAGGAATCCAATTAATTTTTTTTATAGTTTTAATTATTTTTTTACGTAAATTATTTTTATTTAAATTAATAAACCATTGATTTGTTATTCTTAAAAAGATTTTAGTTTTATGTCTCCAACAATATGGATATTTATGAATAATTTTATTTTTATATAAAAATTTTTTATTTTGTTTTAATAATTTATATATTATATTATTAATATTAAAAATAAATTTTTTATCTAATAATGTATGCGTTCCTAAAGTATAATATCCATTTTTATCTATTTTAGTGGATGTATTTAATGAATATTTTTTACTAATTATAAAATCTTCTAATCCATGTCCAGGAGCAATATGAATAGCACCACTACCTGTATTTATATCAACATAATTACTTAATATTATTGGAATAATTAAATTTGTAATAGGGTTTTTGAAATAACAAAATTCTAAATCAAAACCTTTACATTCGCTTATTATTTTCCATTTTTTAATATTTAACAATTTCATAATTTTATTAACTGAATTTTTTAATAAAATTAAATATTTATTTGAAATTTTAATAAATTGATATATTAAGTTTTGGTTAATAGCAATTGCTTTATTTGATAATAAAGTCCAAGGTGTTGTAGTCCAAATTACGATATTAATATTTGATATAAAATTATTAATTTTAAATATATTTAAAATTTTATAATTATTTATAGAATTAAATAATATATATGTTCCATATGAATTAATATTATTATATTCTATTTCTGCTTCAGATAATGAAGATTGACAATTTATACACCAATATATAGGTCTTTTACCATTTTCTAAATATCCAGAATTTATTATTTTTTTTAATACTCTTACAGTATTTGCTTCAATATTATAATCCATTGTTAAATATGGATTATCCCAATCAGCTAAAATACCTAAATTTATAAATGATTTTTTTTGTATTATTACTTGTTTATTTGCATAAATTCTACATTTTTCCCTAAATTTCGTTTTTGTTATTTTTTTGTTTTTTTCGTTATTTTTTTCTATTTGTAATTCTATTGGTAAACCGTGACAATCCCAACCTGGAATATATGGAGCATTAAAACCACTCATATTTTTTGATTTAATTATTATATCTTTAATTATTTTATTAATTGCATGACCAATATGTATATTACCATTTGCATATAAAGGGCCATCATGTAATATAAAAATAGGTTTATTTTTCTTAACTTTTTGTATTTTAATATATAATTTTCTTAATTTCCAATATGAAATAATATTAGATTCTTTATTAATTAAATTACCTTTCATAGGAAATTTAGTTTTAGGTAAATTTATAGTTTTTTTATAATTCTTCATATTTTCCTTTTTAAATAATTTTATTTATTTAAATATTTTATAAATAAATTTATTAAATTTAAATTACTTCAATATGAAATTAATATTTTATAATTTTAAAATTATTATAAATATTATTTAAGAGGAGGTGGGATTCGAACCCACGAAAGGTTTTAACCTTCGGCGGTTTTCAAGACCGCTGCCTTAAACCACTCGACCACTCCTCCTTTGAAATTTTGTTAAAATTTTATATTAATATTTTTATAATAATTTTTTTTTTTTAAAAATCAAGTTATTTATTATATTTTGAAATATTATTTTTAAATTTATAATTTAATATAATTTTAAATTATAATTTAAAATATTTTTAATAACAATTATGGTTTTATTAATTAAAAATAAATGGAATGAAATTATAGCTTTATTTTTAGCTAAAGAAGAATGCATTTTTTTAACAAAAAAACATTGGGAAATTATTTATTTAATTCGTAAATTTTATAGTGTTTTCAAATATTCTCCATCAATTAAAATTATAATTAAAATAATTTACTATAAGTATGGAATAAATAAAGGTAATAGTATATATATATATAAATTATTTAATAAAAATCCAACATATCAAATTAATAAAATTTCAGGTTTACCTAAAGCTTTAAAATGTTTAAATTAAATATTTAATTAAAATATTAAAGAGATACTTTATGAAACATTATGAGATTGTAATTATATTAAATTTAAGCACAAGTAATAAAATATTAGAAATAATTAAATATTATAGTGATTATATTAAAAAAGAAAATGGTAAAATTTATAGAATAGAAGATTGGGGTAAACGTAAATTATGTTATAAAATTAAAAAAAAAACTAAAGCTCATTATATTCTTTTAAATATTGAAATTTCTCAAAAAAAAATCAAAGACTTAGAAGAAAAATTAAAATTTAATAATTTTATTATTAGAAAATTAATTACACGTACTAAAAACGCAATTTTTCATGATTCTCCAATAATTATAAATAAAAATAAAAATAAATATAAATATAAAAATAAAAATATAAGTAAAAATATAATTAAAAATAAAAATAAAAATAAATATAAAAATAAAAATAATATTATTAAAATTATTTAATAAATATTATAAAATTGTAAAATTATTAAATTGGAAATATTTATGAATAATTTTAAAAATAAAAAAAATTGTTATTTTATTAAAAATAATTTTAAAGAAATAGATTATAAAGATATAAATTTATTAAAAAATTATATTAATGAAAGTGGGAAAATTATACCTAGCAGAATTACAGGAACAAGTGCAAAATATCAACGTAAATTATCTCATGCAATTAAACTTGCAAGATATTTATCATTATTTCCATATATAGATAATCATAAATAAATATAAAATAAATATAATATTAAGAGATATAATTATGAAAATAATTTTACTTGATAAAATTTTAAAATTAGGTTTAGTAGGCTCTAAAGTAAATGCAAAATCAGGATATATTCGTAATCAATTAATACCTAAAGGTTTATCAATATATAATGAATGTTTTGTTATAAAAAATATTAAAAGTTTATTTAATAATGTTAAAAAAAATAAAATTTGTTTTATACATTTATATGTTAATTGTAATAATAAAGGTAATTTATTTGGTTCAATAAATTTAAAAAAAATATTTAATATTATTAAAAATTATAATATTAAAATTAAAAAAAAAAATATTAATTTTAATAAAATAATTAGAAATATTGGTCAATATGTTATTAAAATAAATAATAATAATAGTAATATTTATAGTTATGAAAGTATATTGTTAAAAATATTTAAAAAAAAATAATATTTTAGAGCTGCGTTTATACGCAGCTTATTTATGTAATATATTTTTTTATAATATGAATTTATGTTAATTTTAATAATTGAAAAAAAAAATATAGTTAAAGTTCTCATTTTTTTAAAAATACTTAAAGGATGATATATGATTAAAAAAGAGATTTTTATAAATATTAAAAATGGTTTACATATACGCCCTGCAGCAAAATTAGTAAAAGAAGCTAAAAAATTTACCTCTGATATTATTATAAAACATAATAATAATGAAGTAAATGCTAAAAGCCTTTTTAATATTCAAACATTGGGTATTTTAAAGGGTGATAAAATAATTATATTAATTAAAGGTGATGATGAAGAAAAAGCATTATTTCATTTATTAAATGTTATTAAAAATTTAGAATAAAAAAAAGGTCAATATGATTTCTGGTGTTTCAGTTTTCAAAGGTATTGTATTTGGTAAAGCGTTATTATTTAAAAATAATAAAATAATTGTTAATAAAAATAATATATTTAAAAATAATATTAATAGTGAAATTAAAAATTTTTTAATTGGTAGAGATAAAACAATTAAAGAAATTAAAAAAATTATAGATATTAATAAAAGAAAATTAAGTCAAAATAAAATAGATATTTTTGAAAGTCATATTATGTTATTAGAGGATTATGAATTAGAAAAAGAAGTTATAAATCTTATTAAAAATAAATTAATAACTGCTGATTATGCAATTAGTAAAATAATTAAAAAACAAATTAAAAAACTTAAAAAAATTAAAAATAAATATTTTAATGAAAGAATAAATGATATACTTGATATAAGTGAACGTTTATTAAAAAATACTTTAAAATTAAATATTGATATTTTAAATAATATTAATGATAAAGTTATTATAGTTTCAAAAGAATTAACTCCTTCTGAAACTGTACAATTAAATTTAAAAAATGTTTTAGGATTTATTACTGAATTTGGAAGTATAACATCTCATACTTCAATTATGGCTAGATCTCTTGAATTACCATCTATAGTTAATGTATATAATATAACAAATAAAATTAAAACAAATGATTATTTAATTTTAGATGCAATTAATAACAATATATATATAAATCCTGATTCATATACTATAAAAGTAATGAAGGAAAAAAAAAAAAAATTTAAAAATGAAATTAAAAAATTAAAAAAAATTAAAAAACTTTATGCTATAACAACTGATGGTTATAAAGTTTCAATGTTATCTAATATTTGTAATTTTAAAGATATAAGTAATGTTAAAAAATACGGTTCAGAGGGTATAGGATTATATCGTACTGAATTTTTATTTATGAATCGTAATTCTTTACCTAATGTTAATGAACAATATAAATTGTATAAATATATTTCAAAAAAAATTAAAAATAAAAAAATTGTTATTCGTACAATGGATATTGGTGGTGATAAAAATGTAAATTATTTAAATATACCTAAAGAAGAAAATCCATATTTAGGTTGGCGTGCAATTCGTATAGCAATGGATATTAAAAAAGTTTTATACGATCAATTAAAAGCTATTTTGTTAGCATCTAAAAATAAAAATATACATATTTTATTTCCTATGATAACTTTTATTGAAGAAATTAAATTTCTTAAATATGAATTAAAAAATATTATTAAAAAATTAATAATTATTAAAAAAAAAATTAATAAAAAAATTAAAATTGGTATTATGATTGAAACACCATCATCATCATTAATAGTTAATGATATTATTAAAGAAATTGATTTTTTAAGTATTGGTACTAATGATTTAACTCAATATACATTATCAGTAGATAGAGGAAATAAATTAGTTTCTCATCTTTATAATTCAATATCCCCTTCAGTTTTAAAATTAATTAAAAAAATTACTAAAGAAGCTTATAAACAAAATAAACATATAAGTATATGTGGAGAATTAGCTAGTTATGAAAATTCAACACTATTATTATTAGGAATGGGTTTAGAAGAGTTTAGTATGAATTCAAATTGTATACCTTATATTAAAAATATTATTATTAAAAATACATTTAAAAATGCTGTTAAAATAGCACGTTTAGCATTAAAACAAAAATTTCAAAAAAAAATATAATTTTATTTATTTATAAGAATAATTAAATTATTTTATTAATATTTTTATAAAAATTTTTTTATTTAATTTTTTGTTAAAATATAATATTTATAATTTAATAAATATTAATTTTAACAAAAAAAACTAATAATAATTTTATATATTTAAATATTAAATTTGTAATAATAAAAATGTAACATTTATATATTATTTATATATATAATATAAATATTAAAATAATTTTATTATATTAAATTTTTAAATTATTATTTTTTATTAATTTTATTATTTTATAATATAAATAATATATAAATTATAATATATATTTTAAATGTTATTTTATTTTTAAATCTATACAAAATATTTATTTATTTATTTATTTTATTTATATATATATTATTTTATTTATCTATCTATTTATTTATTTATTCGTATTTTTTAACTTTAATAAATTTATTTCTTTAACATTATCATGAATTATTTATATTAAAATAAATAATAGTTTTTATAATTTTTTGGAGCTGGCGGGATTTGAACCCGCGTCCGTAAATTTTATAATTTTGTTCTACATGCTTAGTTTAATTTTATTAAATTAAACATATTTAAATAATTATTGTCTTTAATAATATTATATTTTTTAAAATAATTTATATATATTTATAACTATATGTTAAATTTTATTTATTTAAGCAGCTAAAGCATAATTTTCTTTTTTTTCTGCATTTATTTATTAGGTTTTTTAACGAGGCCAACCATTCCTCGGCATGCTTCAAAATTTTTAATAAATTACGTCGAATCCAAAATCAGCCCCATATCTTAATTATAATATTTAAAATATTTTTAGCAAGTTATTTTTAAAATTTTTTTCCTTTCTATTTTCCAATTTTTTTCTTTAATACTTTTCCTTTTATCATATTGTTTTTTACCTTTAGCTAAACAAATATTTAATTTTAACCAATTTTTTTTCCAATACATACATAAAGGTATTATAGTATAACCATCTTTATTAACTTTATTAAATAAAAATAATAATTCTCTTTTTTTTAATAACAATTTGATTGAACGTGTGGTTTTTTTTTTGTATTTATTTATATTGTTAATTGGAGTAATTATAAAATTTATTAAATATGCATTTAAATTTTTAAATTTAATATAACTATTTTCAATATTTAATTTACCTAATTTTATTGATTTTATTTCCCATCCAAATAACGATATCCCTGCTTCGATTTTTTTTTCTATAAAATATAAAAATTTTATTTTTTTGTTATATATAATATATTTTTTTTTTTTAACATTATATTTCATATTAATAAATTTAAAATTTAATAATATATTTTTTAAAAATTTATTTTTTTTAAAAAATTATATATTTTTTTTATTTTATATTCTATTAAAATTGGTTTAATTAATATATCTAAATTTCCTTTAATTATTTCTTCCAAACAATATAAAGTTAAATTAATTCTATGATCAGTAACACGTCCTTTTGGAAAATTATAAGTTCTTTTTTTATCTGAACGCTCTCCACTACCTAATAAATTTTTTTTTTTAATTGATTTTTGTTTTCTTTGTTTAAATAATTCTAAATTTTTAATACGTGTGATTAATATTTCTAAAGCTTTTGATTTATTTTTATGTTGTGATCTTTCATTTTGACATTCTACAATAATATTTGTTGGAATATGTGTAATACGTACAGCTGAATCAGTTGTATTTACATGTTGACCACCTGCCCCTGAAGATTTAAAAGTATCTATTTTAATATTATTTAAATTTATATTTTTATTTTTTTTTATTTTAACTTCTGGTAAAATTGCTATTGTACATGTAGAGGTATGAATACGACCTTGTGTATCTGTTTCAGGTATTCTTTGAACTCTATGACCACCTGATTCAAATTTTAATTTATTATATGCATTAATACCTTTAATTTTAAAAGTTATTTCTTTATATCCTCCATATTCACATTCATTTACATTAATTACTTTAATTATCCATTTTTTAATTTCACAATAATAATTATACATTTTAAATAATTTTTTTACAAATAATGATGCTTCACTTCCTCCAGTTCCTGAATAAATTTCTAAAAAACAATTTTTTTTTTTATTAATATTAATATTTGGTAATAAATATAATAAAAAATCTATTTCTTTTTTTTTAATCTCTTTTTTATTATTGAATTTTTTTTTAATATTATTTAACCAATTTATTATTAAAATATTAATATTATTTAATTTAATATATTCTTTTTTAAAAATTTTAAATATTATTTGATTATTTATTATCATTTTATTATTCAATATTTTTTTTATTTTTTTATAATTTTTACACAGTTTTTTAATTTTTTTTAAATATATTATTTTCATAATTTTTAATTTTTAATGTAATTAATTATTTCTAAAAATAATTCTTCCTTTACTTAAATCATATTTTGATAATTCAATATTTACTTTATCACCTGTTAAAATTCTAATATGATTTTTTCTAATTTTCCCTGATATATATGCAATTATTATACTATTGTTTTCTAATTTTACTTTAAAAGTAGCATTTGGTAATGTTTCAATTATTATTCCTTGCATTTCTATATTTTTTGTTTTAGACATTTTATATGATATTAAATATTATAATTAAATTTAATGTTATATTATATTTTTTTTAAAATTAAAGACAATTTATAATTTCAAATTATTTATAAATTTTATTTTTATTTTTTTATTATTTTTTAAATTATTTCTATATTTAGTAATAAAAATTCCAATACCTGATATTAATTTATTATTATAATATATTAATGGAATTTTATTACGTAACCATGGTGCAATACCCAATTCCTTCCATATTTTTTTAATTTTTATTGAATGTATTTTACCTATAATATTGTATTTATTTTTATCTAAAAATTTAATAGTTATTTTTTGTTTTTTTAAAGGCGCTTGTATTATATAACCTTCTTTTGAATTAAATATTAGTTTTCCAATATTATTAGGTAAAATTATTTTTTTTTTTTTTTTACAATTTATAATAATATTTTTAATATTATATGTAACTGGTAATAAATATAAATATTTACAATATCTATTAATTTGATATAATTTAATATTTATTTTTGGTTTTGAATTTATATTAGATAATGCTATTTCATTCCATATTTTTTTTATTTTTTTAAAAGAAGGTGTTTTAACATTAAATTGATTTATCCATTTTTTAATTATTAAATAACATTTAATTAATTTAGTTTTTTTTAAATAATTTATTGATAATGCTTTTTTACTATTTTGAATTTTTAATATTGTTTTTTGTAAAATTTTATGAATTATATATTCTTGATTGGCACATAAAATTGAACTTTTAAATATTGAAATATAAAATTCAGGCCATCTTTTATTAATTATAGGTAAAATTTTTAATCTTAAAAAATTGCGATCATATTTTGTATCATAATTACTATTATCTATAATATATTTAATTTTATTTTTTATTACGTATTTATTTATAATTTTTTTTTTAATATTTAAAAATGGTCTAATTAAATAATTTTTACCCATTTTTTTTTTAAATGACATACAAGATAACCCAGAAGGACCACTTCCTCTTTTTAAAGATAAAAAAAATGTTTCACATTGATCTTGTAGATGATGACCTAATAATAAAATTTCGTCATTTAAAATTATTTTTTTAAAAATTTTATATCTTAATTTTCTTGCTCTTTCTTCTAAATTATTTTTTTTTTTAATATTTATATTTTTAATAATTAATTTTATTTTTTTTTTTTTACAAAATAAATAACAATGTTTTACCCAAATATTTGAATTTATATTTAAGTTATGATTTATATGTATTGCTCTTAATGATATATTTTTTAATAATGTTTTACTTAAATTAAATAATATGTGCAAAAGTGCACTTGAATCTACACCACCACTATATGCAATTAAATATTTTTTATTGTTTTTAATAATTTTTATAATGTTATTAATTAAATATTTATTATTCATTTTAAAATTAAATTATAATGTTTATTTTTTTAATTTTTCTGACATTTTTTTACAATCTATGCATAATTTAGCAATAGGTCTCGCTTTTAAACGTTTAATATTTATTTTTTCAAAACACCATTCACAATATCCAAATTTACCATTTTTTATTTTTTTTATTGTTTTTTCTATTTTTTTAGTTAATTTATATTCTCTTTCATTACTAATTAATTTAAAATTAAATTCCTCTTCTTGTGAAGCTCTATCTATTATATCAGGTAAATTATATTTTTTAAAATAATTATTTTTTAAATTGTATTTTTTTTGTTTCATTATTCTATTATACCATTTTGTTAATATTATTTCAAAATATATTAAATAATTTTTATTCATATTTTCCTCTTTTATGATATTTAATAATAATAATATTTTAAATTTATTATTATTTTTAATTTTATAATATATTTAAATATATTTAAATATATTTAAATATATTTAAATTATTTGAATAATTTAAATAATTTTAATAATTTAAATTCATTTAAATTATTTAAATTATTCAAATAATTTAAATCCATTTAAATAATTTAAATCCATTTAAATAATTTAAATCCATTTAAATAATTTAAATCCATTTAAATAATTTAAATCCATTTAAATATAATTTTAAAAATTTATTTGATTTTTTTTAATTTTTAAATATTATATAATTATTAAATTTTTTTAAAAATGTTTTATATTTTACATTTTATATTTTATTTATTATAATTTTTTTTGTTAAATTTATTTTAAAATATATTCTAAAATAAATTTTATTGAGATATTAAAATGGCAAAAATTATAGGTATTGATTTAGGAACTACTAATTCATGTGTAGCAGTTATGGAAAATAATAAAACTCGTGTAATTGAAAATTCAGAAGGTGATCGTACTACACCATCTGTTATTGCTTATACTAAAGAAGGTGAAATTTTAGTTGGTCAACCAGCAAAACGTCAAGCTATTACAAATCCAAAAAATACTTTATTTGCTATTAAACGTCTTATTGGTCGTCGTTTTAAAGATATAGAAATTGAACGTGATAAAAATATTATGCCTTACAATATTATTTCTTCAGAAAATGGTGACGCATGGATAGATATAAATGATAAGAAAATAGCTCCACCTCAAGTTTCAGCAGAAATTCTTAAAAAAATGAAAAAAACAGCTGAAGAATATTTAGGTGAAAAAATCAATGAAGCTGTTATTACTGTACCTGCTTACTTCAATGATTCTCAAAGACAAGCAACTAAAGATGCAGGTAAAATTGCAGGTTTGAAAGTTAAACGTATAATTAATGAACCTACAGCAGCAGCTCTGGCATATGGTTTAGATAAAGAAATTGGTAATAGAACTATTGCTGTATATGATTTAGGAGGTGGTACTTTTGATATATCTATTATAGAATTAGATGAAGTTGATGGTGAAAAAACTTTTGAAGTTCTTTCTACTAATGGAGATACACATTTAGGAGGTGAAGATTTTGATAATAGATTAATTAATTATTTAATTGAAGAATTTAAAAAAAATCAAGGTATAGATTTAAGAAATGATCCTTTATCAATGCAACGTTTAAAAGAATCTGCTGAAAAAGCAAAAATTGAATTATCTTCATCACAACAAACTGAAATAAATTTACCATATATAACTGCAGATTCAACAGGTCCAAAACATATGAATATTAAAATAACAAGATCAAAATTAGAATCTCTTGTTGAAGATTTAGTAAATCGTTCAATTAAACCTTTAGAAATTGCATTAAAAGATGCAAAATTATCTATTAATAATATTCAAGATATTTTATTAGTTGGTGGTCAAACAAGAATGCCAATGATTCAAAAAAAAGTAGCTGATTTTTTTAAAAAAGAACCTAAAAAAGATATTAATCCTGACGAAGCTGTTGCTATTGGTGCAGCAATACAAGGTGGTGTTTTATCAGGTGATGTTAAAGATGTTTTATTATTAGATGTTACTCCTTTATCTTTAGGTATTGAAACAATGGGTGGTATAATGACTACATTAATAAATAAAAATACTACTATTCCTACAAAACATAGTCAAGTATTTTCAACAGCTGAAGATAATCAATCTGAAGTTACAATACATGTTTTACAAGGTGAAAGAAAAAAATCAAATAATAATAAATCTTTAGGTCAATTTAATCTTGATGGTATTAAACCATCTCCACGTGGTATTCCTCAAATTGAAGTTACTTTTGATATTGATGCTGATGGTATACTTCATGTGTCCGCAAAAGATAAAAATACATCAAGAGAGCAAAAAATTACAATTAAAGCATCATCTGGATTAAAAGAATCAGAAATTAAAGATATGATAAATGATGCTGAAATAAATGCGGAATTAGATCGTAAATTTGAAGAACTTGTTCAAGTTAGAAATCAAGCTGATCATATTATTCATAGTACTAAAAAGAATTTATCTTTAGTTAAAGATAAATTATCAAATGAAGAAACTAATAATATTGAAAATTCAATTAAAGAATTAGAATCAGCAATAAAAGAAGAAGATAAATCAATTATTGAAAATAAAATTGAATCACTTATTAAAGTATCAGATAAATTATTATCTATGACACAACAAAAAGATTTTAATTCTAATATAAATAAAAATAATAATAATAATAATAATAATAATAATAATAATAATAATAATAACAATAATAGTAATAATAGTGGTAAAGATAATAATATCGTTGATGCTGAATATGAAGAAATAAAAAATAAAGATAAAAAATAAAAGTAAATATTATTTAATTTTTTTTAAAAGGATATAAAAAATTTTATATTCATTAATATTTTATGAGATTACAAATGTCGAAAAAAAATCTATATGATATTCTTGGTGTATCTCAAAATTCAAATTTAAAAGAAATTAAAAAAGCTTATAAACGTTTAGCAATAAAATACCATCCAGATAGAAATAAAGAAAAAAATTCTGAGAAAAAATTTAAAGAAATAAAAGAAGCTTATGAAATTTTAAGTGATGAAAATAAAAGAACTACATATGATCAATATGGTTATGATGCTTTTGATTCATCTTATGTTAATAACAATAGTTATAATACTGAAACCAGTTTTAGTGATATTTTTGGTGATGTGTTTGGTGATATATTCGATAACAATAGTAGTCAAAACATTAATAAAGGTTCTGACTTAAAATATACTATGGAATTAAATTTAGAAGAGATAATTAAAGGTGTTAATAAAAATATTAGTATTAAAACTCTAGTGAAATGTAAATATTGTGGTGGAAAAGGGACAAAAAAAGGAAGTTCACCTATAATTTGTTTAACATGTAGAGGAAATGGTCAAATTCAAATTAAAAAAGGTTTTTTTACATTTCAACAATCATGCCCAAATTGTAATGGTTTAGGAAAAATTATTAAAAATGCTTGCAATAATTGTAATGGTAAAGGAAGAATTAAAAAGAATAAAAATCTTCATATTAAAATTCCTAAAAATTTAAACACTGGAGATAGTATTCGTATTTCAGGAGAAGGTGAAGCTGGTTTAAGAGGAGGATTATCAGGAGATTTATATATTCAAATAAAAGTTAAGGATCATTATATTTTTAAAAGAGAAAATAATAATTTATATTGTGAAGTTCCAATTGATTTTTCTACGGCAGCTTTAGGGGGGGAGATAGAAGTACCTACTTTAGAAGGTTTTATAAAATTAAAAATACCTTCTGAAACACAAACTGGTAAAATTTTTAGAATGAGAGGTAAAGGAATAAAATCTATAAATAATAGAATTAAAGGTGATTTATTATTTATAATTATTATTGAAACACCTATTAATTTAAATGATAAACAAAAAGATATTTTTTATAATTTTATTAAAGTTTTTAATAATCAATATTTGTATAAAAATAATCCAAAAATATATAATTTTAACAAAAATATTATTAAATTTTCTAAAAATTTAAAAAAATTATAAAATAATAATATTTTATTTATTATTTATTTATTATTTAATTTTTAGTTAAATATAATAAATTATTTGTTAATTATTTGTAAATAATTGTGTAATAATTTTTAAATTGTTACATAATTATTGTTCAATAATTGTGTAATAATTTAAAAATTGTTGCTCAATTATTGTTCAATAATTGAGTAATAATTTAAAAATTGTTGCTCAATTATTGTTCAATAATTGAGTAATAATTTAAAAATTGTTGCTCAATTATTGTTCAATAATTGAGTAATAATTTAAAAATTGTTGCTCAATTATTGTTCAATAATTGAGTAATAATTTAAAAATTGTTGCTCAATTATTGTTCAATAATTGAGTAATAATTTAAAAATTGTTGCTCAATTATTGTTCAATAATTACTAAATTATTATTTATTTATTTTTTATAATATTAATAAATATATAATTTTATTAATTTAATAAATTTTATTTTATTTTAACCATTCAGTATGAAAAATGCCATTTTTATCTATACGTTTATAAGTATGTGCTCCAAAATAATCACGTTGTGCTTGTATTAAATTTGTTGGTAAACTTTTACATCTATAACTATCATAATATGCAATAGATGCACTTAATGCAGGTATAGGAATACCTATTTGTATTGAGTAAGAAATTATATCACGTATTGAATTTTGGTAATTATTAGTGATTTCTTTAAAATAATTTGTTAATAAAATATTTGAATTATCAGGGTTTTGAAGATACGCTTCCACTATATTTTGTAAAAGTTTAGCTCTTATAATACAACCAGATCTAAAAATTTTCGCTATTTTTATATAATTTAAATTCCAATTATATTTTTTTGAAGCTCTTTTTAATTGTGAAAAACCCTGAGCATAAGAAATTATTTTACTAAAATAAAGTGATTTACGTATTTTTTCAATAAATTTAATTTTATTTTTAATTTTATAAATATTTTTTTCTGGGCCTAATAAAATTTTAGAAGCTTTAATTCTTTGTTTTTTCATATATGACAAATATCTTGTAAAAACAGATTGTGTTATTAAATATAATGGTTCTTTTAAATCTAATGCATCTTTACACATCCATTTTCCTGTACCCTTATTATCTGCTTTATCTAATATTAAATCTATTATATATTCTTTATTGTTATCTCTTTTAATTAAAATATTTTTTGTTATTTCAATTAAATAACTATTTAATTCTCCTTTATTCCAATTATCAAAAATTTTACTTATTTCTTTGTTATTTAAATTTAAACCCTTTTTTAATATATAGTAGCTCTCTGATATTAATTGCATATCGCTATATTCTATACCATTATGTATCATTTTAACATAATGTCCAGAACCATTTTTTCCGATATAATTTACACATGGTTCGTTTTTATAAACTGCAGCTATTTTTTTTAAAATTGGAGAAATTAGTTTATATGCTTTTTTATCTCCCCCTGGCATTATTGCAGGTCCTTTTAATGCTCCTTCTTCTCCCCCTGAAATACCAGTACCTATGTAATAAAATCCCATTTCTTTTAATTTTTTATTTCTTCTTATACTATCTTTATAATAAGTATTGCCACAATCTATAATTATATCATTTTTATCTATAAATTTTATTAAATATTTAATTACTTCATCTGTAGCATCACCAGATTTAACCATAATAAAAATTCTTCTTGGTTTTGTTATTGATTTTACAAAATTTTTTAATGTATAGTATGGTTTTATATTTTTATTAGGATTGTTTAAAATAACTTCATTAGTACTTTTTGGAGAACGATTAAAAATTGAAACTGTATAACCTTTATTTTCAATATTTAATGCTAAATTTTTACCCATTACTGCCATACCTATAACACCAACTTGTTGTTTTAGCATAAATAAATTCCTTTATAATAATATTTTAATATTTCAATATATTAGATAATTTTTAATTAAATTTATTATTTAGTATTTTTATATAATAATATTTTATTTAAAAGGAATTAATATTATTATTAAAAAAATTAATTTATTAGGTATTAATTATCAAAAAATTTTTTTTCTCTTTATTATATTAGGAGAAAAATCTTTTAAAGCTAAGCAAATAATAAAGTATATTTATACTTTTTATAATAAAAATTTAAATTTAGTTAAAAATATTAGTAAAAAAACATTGAAAAAAATTTCAAAAATTTTACATATATATAATTTAAATATAATTGAAACAAAATATTCATTTGATGGAACAATAAAATTTATAATGAAAATTAATAAAAAAAAAATTGAAACTGTTTATATACCTGAAAAAAATAGATTTACTTTATGTATATCATCACAAATTGGTTGTTTTGTAGGTTGTAAATTTTGTTTTACTGGTAATCAAGGTTTTAATGGAAATTTATATACATCAGAAATTATTAGTCAAATATGGAATGTTATAAAATTTATTAAAAAAAAAAAATTAAATTATATAACTAATATAGTAATAATGGGTATGGGTGAACCCTTATTGAATTTTAAAAATATTGTATCTTCATTATTAATAATACGTCATAAATATTGTTTTAATTTTTCGAAACGTTGTATAACTTTATCTACTGTTGGTATAATTCCAGCTTTAAATAAATTAAAAAATTTAATTGATATTAAGTTAGCTATATCATTACATGCTTCAAATAATAAAATACGCAATACAATAATTCCAATTAATAAAAAATATAATATTGAAAATATTTTAATATCAGCTAAAAAATATATTAAAAATTCTAAAGCAAATAAAAATGGTGTTACTATTGAATATGTTATGTTAAATGGTATTAATGATAAATATAAATATGCTCATCAATTAGCTTATATTTTGAAAAATATATCTTGTAAAATAAATTTAATTCCTTGGAATAAATTTTTTAAATCAATATATAAATGCAGTTCTAAAAAAAGAATAAATAATTTTTCTAAAATATTATTAAAATATGGTTTTATTGTTACTATTAGAAAAAATCGAGGTGTCGATATTAATGCTGCTTGTGGTCAATTATCTAGTAAAATATTTAATTATTAAATTTATTAAATTATTATATTATAATTTCATTAATTTATAAATACTTATTTAATATATTCTATATATTTAAATTTAATTATTTTGAGAATATATGAATAAAATAATACAATCTATTCGCGGTATGAATGATATTTTACCTGTTGATACTTATTTATGGCAAAATATTGAAAATGTAATAAAAAGAATAATTAATTCATATGGTTATAGTGAAATTAGGTTACCCATTATTGAAAAAACTAATTTATTTAAGCGTGCTATAGGTGAGAAAACAGATGTAATTAAAAAAGAAATGTTTATTTTTAATGATCGTAATATGGAAAGTGTAACTTTAAGACCAGAAGCAACTGCTAGTTGTATTAGATCTGGTATTGAACATAACTTTATATGTAAAAAAGAACAACGTTTATGGTATATTGGTCCTATGTTTCGTTATGAAAGACCTCAAAAAGGAAGATATCGTCAATTTAATCAATTAGGAATTGAGGTATTCGGTTTATTTGGACCGCAAATAGATGTAGAATTAATTTTAATAACTTCAAGAATATGGAAAATTTTAGGTTTATCTAATTATTTAATATTAGAAATAAATACAATAGGATCAATTAAAACTAGAATTAAATATAATAATGATTTGTTTGTTTTTTTTAAAAAAAATATTAATTTATTAGATTTTGAAGATATTAAAAAAATATATATTAATCCAATATGTATATTAGATTCTAAAAAAAAAAAAACCCAAAAATTAATTAAAAAAGTTCCATGTATTTATAAATATTTAAGTAAAAAATCAAAAATTCATTTTTATAAATTATGTAAAATATTAAAAAATATTGGTATTAAATATAATATAAATAAAAAAATTGTTCGTGGTTTAGATTATTATAATTATACAGTTTTTGAATGGAAAACAAAAAATATAAATTTTAAAAGTACCATTTGTGGCGGTGGAAGATATGATAAATTGATCAAAAATTTAGGTGGTAATAATATTCCTGCTGTTGGTTGTGCTATTGGTATTGATAGATTAATTTTATTAATAAAAAAAATCAAAAATATTCCAAAATATAATTTAAAAATAGATATTAATATAATTTCATTTAATATTTTTAATATTAAGTTTAATGTAATTAAATTATCTGAATATATTCATAATAAATTACCTAATTTAAGAATATTTACAAATTATAATAATTTTAATATTAAAACTCAATTAATTAATTCTTTTAAAATTTATTCAAATATTGCTTTAATAATAGGAGAAAATGAAATAAATAATCAAACATTAATTGTTAAAAATATAATTAATAAAATGCAATTAATAATATCTAAAAATGAAATTATTATATATTTAAAATTATTATATTTTAAATAATTATTAAAAATATTTTTAAATTAATGGAGTTATAATGATACCTGTTATAACAATTATTGGGAGAACAAATGTAGGTAAATCAACTTTATTTAATTATTTATTATGTAAAAAAAAATCTTTAGTTAATAACTGTAAAAATTTAACAAAAGATCGTAATTATGGTTACATTATAATTAAAAAAAAAAAATTTTTAATTATTGATACAGGTGGAATTGATGATTTTAAAAATGATATTCAAATTAAAGTAGCAGCTCAAACATTTTTATCTATTAAAAATAGTAATGTTATATTGTTTTTAGTAAATGCATATGATGGAATATTACAAAGTGATAAAATATTTAATAAATATATTTATGAATATAAAAATAAAATTTTTTTAGTTGCTAATAAAATAGATAAAATAAATTATAAAGTATCAAATTTGAATTTTTATTCCCTTGGATTAACTAATGAAATATATCCTATTTCTTCTAATAATGGATATGGTATTAATTTTCTTTTTGAAAAAATTTGTC
The DNA here is from genome assembly GCA_052399835.1 of Enterobacteriaceae bacterium. GTDB lineage: Bacteria > Pseudomonadota > Gammaproteobacteria > Enterobacterales > Enterobacteriaceae_A. The sequence goes on along the minus strand of CP181095.1, from coordinate 90,051 downwards.
TTTTTTTAAAAATTCAACAAAAAAAAAAAACTTTAATAAAAAAAAAAATTAAAAATAAATATCCTATTAAATTTTCTGTTATAGGTAAACCTAATGTTGGTAAATCTACATTAATAAATTATATATTAAATGAAGAAAGAATGGTTGTTCATAATTTACCAGGTACAACTATTGATTTTATATATATACCGTTTGTTTATAAAAATATTAAATATATTATTATTGATACACCTGGTATTTCAAATGTTAAAAATAAAAAATTTTTTTTTTTAGATTCAAATAAAATTTTAAAAATAATTAAAAAATCTGATATAATACTGATTTTAATTGATATTAATTTTGATATATCTAATCAAGATTTATCATTAATTAATTTTATAATTAAAAATAATCGCCCTCTAATTATAGTATTTAATAAATTAGATAAGATTAATAAATTTAATTATACTAAAATTAAAAATATTATTAACAATCGTTTAAAATTTATTAAAAATATTTTTATAAAATTTATTTCTGGATTGTATGGTATAGGGATAGATAATTTATTTAAATCTATAGAATATACTTATTATTGTTCTAAAAAAAAAATAAGTACATCTTTATTAAATAAAGTTATGAATGATGCAATTATAAAACATCAACCTCCATTATTTAAAGGTAAATTTATAAAATTAAAATATGCACATTTAGGAAGTCATGATCCATTTACTATTATTATTCATGGAAATAAAGTTAAAAATATTTCAAGTTTATATAAAAAATATTTAATTAATTATTTTAAAAAAACATTTAATATTTTAGGAACTCAAATTATATTAAAATTTAAAGAAAGTAATAATCCATATTTGAAATAATTTTAAAATTTTTATAATATATTTTTTATATTCTGAGGTGCCTGGATTTGAACCAGGGATGCCGGTATCAAAAACCGGTGCCTTAACCACTTGGCTACACCCCATTAAATACGGGAGACGAGATTTGAACTCGTATACTAATATAGTGTCAGATCCTAAATCTGATGCGTCTACCAATTTTCGCCACTCCCGTTTTAAAATAGCTACGACAGGATTTGAACCTGTGACCTCATCATTATGAGTAATGTGCTCTAACCAACTAAGCTACGTAGCTATTAAATATTTTAAAATTAATTTTATCATAATAATAATAAATAATCAAGTTTTAAAATTTTATAATTAAATATTTTAAAGGTTTAAAATGAATAATATAGGTATTTTTTATGGTAGTGATACTGGAAATACAAAAAAAATTGCAAAAATTATACAAAACAAAATATGTAAATATGCAAAAATTTATAATATATCTAATGTTAATAAAAAAATTATAGAGTCTTATAATATATTATTTTTTGGAATATCTACATGGTATTATGGTGAACCCCAAAATGATTGGTTTAATTTTTTCCCTATACTTAAAAAAATTAATTTTTCTAAAAAATATGTAGCTTTATTTGGTTGTGGAGATCAAGAAGATTACCCAGAATATTTTTGCGATGCTATAAAATATATTTATGATATTATTTGCCCATTAGGTGCTAATATTATAGGGTATTGGGATAATTCAGGTTATTTTTTTGAAAAATCAAAAAGTTTATTAAGTAATAATAAATTTATTGGTTTAATAATTGATGAAGATAGACAACCAGAATTAACTAATATTAGAATAAATAAATGGATAATTAAATTAAAAAAAGATTTAAAATTAAATGGTATAATTATTTAATTTTTAAAAATAATTTACATAAATAAATGTCCCATTTTTTTTTTTTTTATTTTTAAATATTTTTCATTTTTTGGGTTTATTCCTGTTATTAATGGTAATCTTTCGGTAACAGTAATTCCATTTTTATTTAAAATTTTTATTTTGTTAGGATTATTTGTTAAAAGTCTAATTTTATTTATATTTATTAATTTAAACATATCTGCACATAAAGAAAAGTCTCTTTCGTCATCTGCAAAACCTAATTTATGATTAGCTTCTACTGTATCCAAACCTTTATCTTGTAAAGAGTATGCTTTTATTTTATTTAATAAACCAATATTTCTACCTTCTTGTCTATGATATAATATAATTCCGTTACCTTCCCTTCCAATTTTTTTAAAAGCATATTTTAATTGAAAACCGCAATCACATCTTAAACTAAATAAAGCATCTCCAGTTAAACATTCTGAATGTATTCTAGATAATATTGATTGTTTTTTTTTAATATTACCTAATATTAAAGCTAAATGATTTTTTCCAGTTTTTAATTCTTCAAACCCTATTAGTTTAAATTCCCCCCATGGAGTTGGTAGTTTAGTTTCAGTTACTTTTTTAATTTTCATTAATATCCAATTTTATTGTTTATTATTTATTATTTATTATTAATTATAATTTATTGTAATATAATTGTTTTTAAAATTTTTACAATATATTTTAAAATTTTTTTATTTTATTTTAAATAATATTTTATATATTTAATATAAATATAAATAATATATGTTGTGAGATAATTAATATTGTTAAATAATAAAAAAGTTATTGTTGGATTATCAGGTGGCGTAGATTCATCAATTGCAATTTATGTTTTAATTAAAATGGGTTTTAAAGTTATAGCTGTTTATATGAAAAATTGGGAAGGAAATAAAAAAAATAAATGTAATTTTTATAAAGATTTACATGATGCCAAAAAAATATGTTATAAATTTAATATAATTTTTAAAAAAATTAATTTTTCATCAGAATATTGGGAAAATGTTTTTATTTCATTTTTGAAAGAATATAATATTGGAAATACTCCTAATCCTGATGTTTTATGTAATAAAGAAATTAAATTTAAAATTTTTTTTGATTTTTCTATTAATATTCTTAAATCAAACTATTTAGCTACTGGGCATTATTCTTATGTTAAAAAAATTAAAAATAAATTTTATATTTTTCGTTCATTTGATAAAAATAAAGATCAAAGTTATTTTTTACATAATTTAGATTTTAAAAATTTTAAAAAAATAATATTTCCTATTTGTTTTTTGAAAAAAAAAGAATTACGTTATATTGCGAAAAAACTTAAATTAATTAATTATAAAAAAAAAGATTCCACTGGAATATGTTTTATAGGTAAAAAAAATTTTAATAATTTTATAAATTCCTTTTTATATATTAAACCTGGTTTTGTAATTACTAAAAATAGTCAAATTATTGGCACTCATAAAGGTATTATATATTATACTATAGGTCAAAGAAAAGGTTTATGTATAGGGAATATTAATATAAATAAAAATATTAATCCTTGTTATGTAATAGATAAACAAAATGATAATATAATTATTGCACAAAATAAAAATCATTATTTATTAAATTATAAAAATTTGATTGCTAAAAAAATTTATTGGAATTTAAATAAATTTTTATTTAAACCTCTAATATGTTTTATTAAGACCAGATATAAACAAAAAAAAAAAATTTGTATAATTATACCTATTGATTCAAAATATATTATTATTAATTTTAAAAAACCAATTTTATCAATAACTAATGGTCAATATGTTGTATTTTATTTGGGTGAATTTTGTTTAGGTGGTGGTATTATTGAATTTAAAACGTTTTTATAATTTTTTAATTTAATTTTTAATATATTATTTTAATTAAATAATATTTTTTTGGAATTTTAATGAATAAATGGATTTCTGGTAAAGTTTTAAAAATTCAAAGATTTCCAAATAAATTATTTAAAATATTTATTAAAGCTTATATTGATAGTTTTATATCTGGTCAATTTACAAAAATTGCAATTAAAAGTAAAAATAAAATTATTCAACGTTCATATTCATTTGTTAATTCTTCAAATGATCTTATTTTAGAGTTTTATATTTATTTTATAAATTTGGGTAAATTAAGTTGTAAATTATTTAATTTAGAAAAAAATTCAAATTTATTAATATCTAAAAAATCATTTGGAATTTTTATATTAAAAAATATACCTTATTGTAAAATATTATGGATGTTTTGTTCTAGTACTGGTATAGGACCATATTTATCAATATTACGTGAAAATAAAAATTTAGAAAGATTTAAAACTTTAGTTTTAGTTATTTCTAATAAATTTATTAAAAATTGTAATTATAATTTTGAAATTAAAAAATTAAGAGATAATTATTACGGTAAATTAAGAATTTTAAATATTATTAGTCAAGAAAATATTTATGGAACTTTAAAAGGACGTGTAAATAATCTTATTAATAATGGAGTTTTAGAAAAAATTATTGGTTTAGGTTTAGATTATAGAAAAAGTCATGTTATGATTTGTGGAAATCCATTAATGATAATTGATATAAAAAATACATTAATAAATTTAAGAAATATGAAAATTCATTTACATTCTAAAAAAGGAAATATATCATTTGAAAGATATTGGTAATTTTTATATATATATTATATATAGTTAATATATATATTTTAAACCATTCATATATGGATATAATATTTTAGGTATTTCAATTATTCCATTTTTTATTTGATAATTTTCTAAAATTGCAGCTAATGTTCTACTAATGGCTAAACCAGAACCATTTAATGTATGTACATATGTCTTTTTATTTGTTTTTTTATTTTTATATTTAGTATTCATACGTCTAGATTGAAAATTTGTCATATTTGAACATGATGAAATTTCACAATATTTTTTTTGAGAAGGCATCCAAACTTCTAAATCATATGTTTTTGAAGAACTAAAACCTAAATTTTTAGCACATAATAAGTTTTTTCTATATGGTAAATTTAATAATTTTAAAATTTTTTCAGCATGTTTTGTAATTTCTTCTAAAATATTTTTTGAAATTTCTTTTTGTACTATTTGTACTATTTCAACTTTATCAAATTGATGCATTCTAATTAACCCTTTATTTTTTTTACCATATGATGAATTTTCTGATCTAAAACAAGGTGTATGTGTTACTAATTTAATTGGTAAATTTGCAATTTCAATAATTTTATTGTTAAATAAATTTGTTAATGGTACTTCCCCTGTTGGGATTAAAATATATTTTTTTTTTTTATTTAATTTGTTATAAAATTTTACATGTAATAAATTTTTTTTAAATTTAGGTAATTGTCCAGTGCAATATAAAGAATTTTCATTCATTAAATATGGTACATATATTTCATTATAACCATGGTTTTTAGTATGTAAATCTATCATAAATTGAATAAGTGCCCTATGTAGTTGTGCGATTTTACCCTTCATTATTACAAAACGCGAACTACTTATTTTTATTGGCATTTCAAAATCTAAACCATTTAATTTTTTACCAATTTTAATGTGATTATATATTTTATATTTTTTAATTTTTGGTTTCCCCCATATTTTAATTATTTTATTTTTTTTATTTAAAATAGAATTGTCTGGTAAATTTGGTATAATTGATAAATATTTTATTAAATTTATTTTACTTTTTTTATATAGAAAAATTTTTTTTTTTTTATTAAAATTACAATTACAATTATAATTTTTTTTATTTGTTTTTAATTTTTCTACTTTTAATTGTATTATTTTTTTATATTTTTTTTTTAAAATCAAAAATTTAATATTTAGAATAAATTTTTTATAATTTAATTTTTTTTTTGTTTTTATTAAATAATTATATTTTAATAAATTTTGATTAATCATTTCTTTTTTAATTATAAAGTTATAAAGTTATTAATTTTAATATTTTTTAAGTATATTAAAAATATTTTAAATATATTTTTATAAAATAATTAATTTTACTTTTAGGAATATATAATGGTTAAATATAAAAATTTAAATATATTTAAAAAAAAAAATGTTTTAATGAAACCTGTTTTATATATATTAAGTGCTATTGCTGTTTCTCATTTTTTTAATGATTTAATTCAATCTTTGTTATTATCAATTTATCCTATTTTGCAAAAAAATTTTAGGTTAAATTTTAGTCAAATCGGTTATATTACTTTAACTTATCAATTTACCGCTTCATTATTACAACCTATTATTGGTTTTTATATAGATAAACATCCTCAACCATATTCTTTATTAATAGGAATGAGTTTTATGTTTTTAGGATTATTTATTCTTTCTGTAGCTAATGTTTTTTATTTAGTATTAATAGCAGCGGCATTAGTAGGTACTGGTTCTTCTATTTTTCATCCTGAGTCCGCTAGAGTTGCTAGTATGGCTTCTGGTGGTAGATATGGTTTAGCTCAATCTTTATTACAAGTGGGTGGTAATTTTGGTAGTGCCTTTGGACCATTATTAGCTGCTGTTATTATTGTGCCTTATGGTGTTAGAAATATATTGTGGTTTAATTTAATAGCTTTAATATCTATGTTTATTTTATTTAATGTAGGTAATTGGTATAAAAAAAAGCATTATAAATCTATAAAAAGAAATATAGCTAAAAATAAATTTAATTTTTCAATTAAAAGTGTTTTTTATTCTATGTTAATTTTATTTTTATTACTTTTTTCTAAATATTTTTATTTAACTAGTATTAGTAGTTATTATACTTTTTTTTTAATTCATAAATTTGGAGTTTCTGTTCAAAACGCTCAAATGCATTTATTTATGTTTTTATTTTCAATTACTTTAGGAAGTATGGTTGGTGGACCTTTGGGGGATAAATTTGGAAGAAAATATATTATTTTAACTTCTATTTTTGGTGCAGCACCATTTACAATTATTTTACCTTACGCATCATTAACTTGGATTGGAATTTTAACAATGATTATTGGTTTTATAATGGCTTCTGCTTTTTCTTCTATATTAATATATTCTCAAGAATTAGTTCCTGGTAAATTCGGTACTATTTCAGGTATTTTATTTGGTTGTGCGTTTGCTATTAGTGGGTTAGGAGCGGCAACTTTAGGATATATTGCTGATTATACTAATATTAATTTTGTTTATAGAATATGTTCATTTTTACCTTTAATTGGTATTCTTGCTACTTTATTACCTAATATTTTTTAAGGTGTAATATTTTTTATAAAAATTATCTTAAGTTTATAAGTGTTTTTAAATGAAAGAAATAATTTATGGTATTCATTCTGTTGAAAATTTATTAAAATTTTCACCTGAAAGATTTATTAAAGTTTTTATTTTTAAAAATCGTAATGATTTAATAATTAAAAATATTATTAATAATTTAAATAAAAATAATATTTTAATTGTATTTTGTAGTAAATTTTTTTTAAATAAAAAAATTTATAAACTAAATCATCAAGGTATTATTGCTGAAATATATAAAATTAAAAAATATTTAGAAAATGATATTTATATTATTTTGAAAAATATTTATAAACCCCTAGTTTTAATTTTAGATTGTATAACTGATCCTAGAAATTTAGGAGCTTGCATAAGAAATGCTTATGCTGCTGGTGTTAATTTAATTATTATTCCAAAAAAAAAATCAGCTAAATTAAATTTTTTAGTTAAAAAAGTTTCATGTGGTGCTTATGATAATATTCCAATAATTAGTGTTGTTAATTTATCTAGAACTTTAGTTTTTTTAAAGAAAATGAATATTATAATTATAGGCACAACTCATAAAACTAATAATTTTTTATATAATGTTAATTATAATATTCCTGTTGCTTTAATTTTTGGTTCAGAAAGTAAAGGTTTACGTAAATTAACATTTAAATTTTGTGATTTTTTAATTAGTATTCCAATAAAAGGAAATATATCTTCTCTTAATGTTTCTGTTGCTACTGGAATAGTATTATTTGAAGTTGTAAGACAACGTTTTTATTTAAATTATAAATAATTATATATGTTATATATTTAACTTGATTTTTTAAAAATATTAAATATAATAAAATTATTTTTAATAATTTAAAGGAGAACATTAATGATTTATAATAAAGATAATTTTTATAATATTCAAAAAGTTTTATCTTTAGTTCCTGTAGTTTCAGAAAGAACTTTAAATGGTGAAAGATCTTATGATATTTTCTCACGTTTATTAAAAGATCGTATTATTTTTTTAACTGGTATAATAGATGATTATGTAGCTAATTTAATAACAGCTCAATTATTATATCTTGAATCAAATAATCCAGAAAAAGATATTTATATGTATATAAATTCTCCAGGTGGTATGATAACTTCTGGAATGTCTATTTATGATACTATGCAATTTATTAAATCAGATATAAGTACAATGTGTGTAGGTCAAGCATGTTCAATGGGGTCTTTTTTATTAATGGCTGGTAAAAAAAAAAAACGTTTTTGCTTACCTAATTCTTCTATAATGATTCATCAACCATTAGGAGGGTATCAAGGTCAAGCTAGTGATATTGAAATACATGCTAAAGAAATTTTAAAAGTTAAAAATAGACTTAATTTTTTAATTTCCAAACATACTGGTCAACCTATTAAAAAGATTAATTTAGATACGGAACGAGATTTTTTTATGACTTCAGAAGAGGCATTAAATTATGGTATAATTGATAGAATTTTTACACATCGTGAATAATAATTTTAAATATTAATAAGTAAATTTATTTATTGATATTTAAATAAATATTAATAAGTAAATTTATTTATTGATATTTAAATAAATATTAATAAGTAAATTTATTTATTGATATTTAAATAAATATTAATAAGTAAATTTATTTATTGATATTTAAATAAATATTAATAAGTAAATTTATTTATTGATATTTAAATAAATATTAATAAGTAAATTTATTTATTGATATTTAAATAAATATTAATAAGTAAATTTATTTATTGATATTTAAATAAATATTAATAAGTAAATTTATTTATTGATATTTAAATAAATATTAATAAGTAAATTTACTTATTATTATTTATTATTTATTATTTATTATTTATTATTTATTATTTATTATTTATTATTTATTATTTATTATTTATTATTTATTGCTTATTATTTACTATTTACTATTTACTATTTACTATTTACTATTTACTGTTTACTATTTACTGTTTACTACTTACTATTTTTCTAATTAACTTAATTTTACTTAATTTTATTTAATTTTATTTAATTTTATTTAATTTGATTTATTTAAAATAATTTAATAAATGATTTTATTTTTTTTAATAGGGTTAAAAATGATTAAAAAGTATAAAAAAAATGATTTTTTTCCAAATTGCTCTTTTTGTGGTGATAATCAAATATTATTAAATGTTTTAGTATATGGACCATCTGTTTATATATGTGATTTATGTGTTAGTATTTGTAATGAAATAATATTTAAAGAATTTAAAGAATTTAAAGAATGTATTAATATTGATAAAATACATAATAATTTACCAGTTCCTTATAAAATATGTTCTCATTTAAATAATTATATAATTGGTCAAAATGAAGCTAAAAAAATTTTATCTGTTGCGGTATATAATCATTATAAACGTCTTAAGAATAATTCTAACCCCAATTTTTTAGAATTAAAAAAAAGTAATATTTTATTGATAGGTCCAACTGGAAGTGGGAAAACATTATTAGCTGAAACTTTAGCTAAATTTTTATATGTTCCATTTGCAGTAGCTGATGCAACTACATTAACTGAAGCAGGCTATGTTGGTGAAGATGTAGAAAATATATTGCAAAAACTTTTAAGTAAATGTAATTATGATGTTAAAATTGCTCAATACGGGATTATTTATATAGATGAAATTGATAAAATAGCTCGTAAATCAGATAATCCTTCTATTACAAGAGATGTTTCAGGAGAAGGAGTGCAACAAGCGTTATTAAAAATAATTGAGGGTACAATTGCCTCAGTTCCTCCAACAGGAAATAGAAAACATCCACAACAAGAATTTATTCAAATTGATACCTCAAAAATATTATTTATTTGTGGCGGTTCTTTTGCAGGCATAGAGAGAATATTAAGTCAACGTATTAATAAAAATACAGGTATTGGTTTTTCTGCAAATATTAAACAAAATATAAATAAAATAAAAAGTAACTCAAAAGTTTCAATTATTGAACCAGAAGATTTAATACAATTTGGTCTTATACCAGAATTTATTGGTAGAATACCTATTATAGCAACACTTAATGATTTAGATGAAAAAATGTTAGCTCAAATTTTAAAAAAACCTAAAAATTCAATAATTAAACAATATCAAGTTTTATTATATATGGATGATGTAAATCTAATATTTACTGATTGTGCATTAATAGAAATTGCTAAAAAAACAATTAAACGTAAAACTGGTGCTAGAGGATTAAGAACTATTATTGAAGAAATATTATTAAACGTAATGTATGATTTACCAACAATAAAATATAAAAATATTACATTAATTATAGATAGAAATGTTATTTCTAAAATTAAAAAACCTAAGTTAGTTTATAAATATTAAATTTTAATTATTTAAATAAATATTATAAAATTTATTTACATATTAATTAATTATTATATTTATATATTTTAAATTTAATTAAAATTAAATATTTTTTATAAATATATTAATTAACATTTTACATTATATTAAATATAATTATATTGTAAAATTTTATTTAAGGATTTTAAATTGTTTGAATTTTTAAGAAAAACTAAAATAATAGCAACTCTTGGACCTACTACTGATAAAAATAATAATTTAGAAAAAATAATAATTGCTGGAGTTAATGTAGTTAGACTTAATTTTTCACATGGATCTTTAGAGGAACATGAAATTCGAGCACAAAAAGTAAAAGAAATATCAAAAAAAATAGGTAAATATATAGCTATTTTAGTAGATTTACAAGGTCCTAAAATTAGAATTTCTTCTTTCAAAAATGGTTTTGTTAAATTAAATATTAATAATAATTTTATATTGGATTACAATTTAAAAGAAAATGAAGGAAATACTGAAAAAGTAGGTTTTAAATATAAGAATTTAATAAATGATGTTAATCCTGGGGATATTCTTATTTTAGATGATGGTCTTATTAAAATTAAAGTAATAAAAATTAAAAATAATAAAATATTTACAAAAGTAATTTTAGGTGGTTTATTATCAAACAATAAAGGTATTAATAAATTAGGAGGGGGTATTTCTGCTAAAAGTTTAACAGATAAGGATAAAAAAGATATTGTTATAGCTTCTAAAATAGGTATAGATTATTTAGCTGTTTCTTTCCCTCGTAGTGGTTCTGATTTAAAAGAAGCACGTTATTTAGCTAATAAAGTAGGTTGTAATGCAAAAATTATCTCTAAAATAGAACGTGCAGAAGTAGTAAATAGTGATGAAATTTTAAATGATATAATATTATCATCTGATGCAGTTATGGTTGCTAGAGGCGATTTAGGTGTGGAAATTGGTGATCCAGAGTTAATTGGTGTTCAAAAGAAAATAATAAATAGAGCAAGATTTTTAAATAGAGCAGTTATTACTGCTACACAAATGATGAATTCAATGATTAATACTTCTATTCCAACTCGTGCTGAAGTTATGGATGTTGCAAATTCTGTTTTAGATGGAACAGATGCTGTAATGTTATCTGCTGAAACAGCAACAGGAAAATATCCAGTTGAAACTGTTAAAACAATGTCTAATATATGTATAGGAGCAGAAAAAATTCCCAGTTTTAATGATTATAAAAAATTTTTAAATATACAATTTAATTGTATATCTGATGCAATTGCAATTTCTTCAGTGTATATAGCTAATCATTTAAAAGGTGTTACTGCAATTATAACTATGACTGAATCTGGTCGTACTTCATTTATGATGTCTCGCATGATTTCAGATATTCCTATTTTTGCTATTTCATGCCATAAAAAAGCTTTAAGATTAGCATCATTATATAGAGGTGTTACTCCTATATATTATAAAAATGAATATAAAAATAATTATATGTTAATAATTAAAAATATTATTAAATATTTATCCAAAAATAAAATATTATCTATTGGTGATTTAGTTGTTGTAACTAATGGAGATATTATGGGGTCTTCAGGAAATACTAATACAAGTAGAATTTTATATGTGAAGTAATTTATTATTTAAATATTATACATAAATTTAATAATATATATTTATATAAATATTTTTATAAACTATATTAAATTTAAATTATTTAATTTATAATAATATTATTTAAAAACATTTAATTATAATAATTTTTAAAAATATTAATTTTTAAATAAATTTATAATATTAATATTATAATTATTAAAAATTATTAATAAATATAAATTTTATATATTTTATTTTAAAATTATTAAATATATTTTTATATTTTAATATTTTTTTTGTAATTATTAATATTTTTTAAAAATATAAATAATATATTATAAATAATTTACTTTATATTTTTTTTATTTTAATTTTAAATATATTAAAAATAATTTATAATTTTTAATAAAATTATTTATTAATATTTTTTGGGTTATATGATGTTAAAAAAATTTTGTAATATTTTTAAAAAAGTATTTAAAAAAATAAATATTAAACAAGGTTCGTTGTTAAAAGGTTATATAATATCTATTGATAAAGAGTTAGTTTATATAGATGTTGGTTTAAAATCTTTAACATCTATTTCAATAGAAGAATTTAAAAATATTAAAAAAAAAATTAAAATAGGTGATAAAATTAATGTAGTTTTAGATTTTTTAGATAATGGTTTAGGTGAAACAATAGTATCATATGAAAAAGCACAATATAATCAAGAATGGTTAATTTTAGAAAAAGCTCTTAAAAATTCTACAAGTATGTTTGGATATATAAATGGTAGAACTAAAGGTGGTTTTAATGTTGATTTAAATAATATTAAAGCTTTTTTACCAGGTTCATTAGTTGATATAAGACCTATTAGAGATATAACATATTTAGAAGGAAAAAAATTAGAATTTAAAATTATAAAATTAGATAAAAAAAGAAATAATATTGTAATTTCTCGTAAAGCTGTTATTAAACGTGAATATAATTCTATTAAAAAAAAATCAATGAAATTAATAAAAGAAGGTATTAATATTAAAGGTATTGTTAAAAATTTAACTGATTATGGTGCATTTATTGACATAGGAGGATTAGATGGGTTGTTACACATAACAGATATGTCATGGAAAAGAATAAAACATCCTATTGATATTGTTAATATTGGTGATGAAATTATTTTAAAAGTAATTAAATTTGATAATTTAAATAAACGTATTTCTTTAGGTTTAAAACAGAGATTTTTAGATCCCTGGAATAATATTATGATACGTTATCCTAAAGGTTTTATAACAAAAGGTAGAGTTTGTAGTTTAACTAATTATGGATGTTTTGTTGAAATAGAAGATGGTATTGAAGGTTTAGTACATACATCGGAAATGGAATGGAAAAAAAAAAAAGTTAATCCATATAGATTAATTAAAATCAATAAACAAGTTAAAGTTATGATTTTAAATATTGATAAAAAAAAACGTAGAATATCTTTAGGTATGAAACAATGTAAAATTAACCCTTGGAAAGTTTTTTTAAATAAAAAAAAAAATAGAAAATATGTTAAAGGTATTGTAAAATCTATTACTGATTTTGGTATTTTTGTTGGTTTATTTGATGGTATTGATGGATTAATACATTTAACTGATATTTCTTGGAATATATTAAGTAAAAAAAATATAAATAAATATAAAAAAGGTGATATAATTAAAAGTATTATTTTACAAATTGATATTGAACGTGAACGTATTTCTCTTGGAATTAAGCAACTTTATATAAATAATTTTAATAAATTTTTAATTACATATAAAAAAAATGACTTTATATATTGTAAAATAATTTTAATTACTTTTAAAAAAATTGTAATAAATTTAGGAAATAAATTAATAGGATATTTATACAATTTTAATAACAATATTAACAATATTATATTAAATAATAAAAAAATAATAAAATTAAATTTTATTAGTATTAAAAATAAAAAAATAATAATTTTATCATTATAATTATATTTTAATTATAATCTTATGTATTTATCAATTGATTTTGGTATCAAAAAAATTGGTTTTTCTATAGGATTAAGAGAAATTAAAACTATATCCTTATTAAAACCTTTGAATATAAAAAATGGAATAATTAATTGGGGAAAAATTAAATTTTTACTTAAAAATTGGAATCCAGTTTTAGTTATTATTGGTTTACCAATAAATAATAATAATAAAAATCAATTTTTTTTTTTTTTAATTTTAAAATTTTCAATAATTTTTAATAAAAAATTTAATATTAGAGTTTTTTTTCATAATGAATATTTAAGTTCAATAGAATCAAAAAAATTTTTTTTAATTTATAAAAAAAAATATAAAATTAATAGTATTTATATTGATTCTATATCATCAAAGTTTATTTTAAAAAGTTGGTTTATAGAAAATAAATAATTATTTAATTGATTATTTAAATATTTTTATTTTTTCATAATTTCGAAAAATTCCTTATTAGTTTTAGTCATAGATAATCTTTTTGATAAAAACTCAATTGCATCTGCTTCGTCCATCATATTTATTATTTTTCTTAAAATCCACATTTTTTTAAGTTCTTCAATTGTAGATAAAAGTTCTTCTTTACGTGTTCCAGATCTATTATAATTAATTGCTGGATATATTCTTTTTTCAGATATTTTTCTTGATAAATGTAATTCCATATTTCCTGTTCCTTTAAATTCTTCGTAAATTACCTCATCCATTTTTGAACCGGTATTAATTAAAGCAGTAGCAATAATAGTTAAACTTCCACCTTCTTCAACATTTCTAGCTGTTCCAAAAAATTTTTTAGGACGATGTAAAGCTTTAGAATCTATTCCTCCTGTTAATATTTTACCTGATAAAGGAGCTATTGTATTATATGCTCTAGCTAATCTTGTTATAGAATCTAATAAAATAATAACGTCATTTTTTTCTTCTACTAATCTTTTTGCTTTTTCTAATACCATTTCAGATATATATATATGTCTTGATGCTGGTTCATCAAAAGTTGAAGCTATAACCTCACCTTTTATTAAATGTAACATTTCTGTTACTTCTTCTGGACGTTCATCAATTAATAAAACAATTAAAAAACAATCAGGATGATTATAGGCAATACTTTGTGCTATACTTTGTAATAACATTGTTTTCCCGGCTTTAGGTGGAGCTACAATTAGCCCCCTTTGGCCTCTTCCTATTGGGGATACTAAATCTAAAATTCTAGAAGTTAAATCAGAAATTAAACCATTACCTCTTTCCATATTTAATTTTTTATTAGTATGTAATGGTGTTAAATTTTCAAAATATACTTTTTTTTTTTTATTATTTGGTTTTTCACCATTTATTTCTTTTATTATAGATAATGCAGGAAAAAGATTTTTTTTAACATGAAAATTAATTTTTCCTGTAATTGAATCACCTGTTCTTAATTTAAATTTTTTAATTTTATTAGGTGATACATAAACATCTTTATTACTAGACATATATGATTTATCTATAGATCTTAAAAAACCATACCCTTTCTTAAAAACTTCTAAAACACCATGTCTATTTATATTTTTTTTATTTTGTGGATAATTTTTATAAATGGGTAAAAATTTTTTTTTTTTAAACATTTACATTCCTATTTTAAAATTTATTATAAAAAATTATTTATTATATTTAAATAATATAATTAAATAAAATTAATGTATTATCAATACATTTTTAAAAATATTTAAAAATAATAAATTTTTATTAATTATTTTATATAAAATATAATTTTTTAAAAAATTGTTTTTATAAATTTTTTAATAAAAATTCTTTAATATTTTCTTTAGAAGTAATTCCAATTATTTTACCAATGATTATATTTTTTTTAAATAAAATTAATGTTGGAATGCTTCTAATGTTATATTTTTGTAAAAAATCTGGATTTTTTTCAATATCAATTTTAGCGATTATTATTTTATTTGAGAATTCCTCTATTAATTCAATTAATATTTCTGAAATTACTTTACAAGGCCCACACCATTCTGCCCAAAAATCTATTAAAACAGGTAATTTTGATTTTATAACATTATTATCAAAATTATCTTTATTAATTGTAATTATGTTTTTCATATTATTTCTTTTATGTTAATTAATAATTTATTATATATTCAGCTAAATCTAAAGTTTTACTTGAATAACCACTTTCATTATCGTACCATGAAATAAGTTTTGCGAAATTATTGTTTAATGAAATACCTGCTTTAGCATCAAATATGGATGTTAAAGTTTCTCCATTAAAGTCAGTTGAAACAACGTCTTCATCAATATAACCTAAAATTCCCTTCATTTCATTATTTGAAGCATTTTTAATAATTTTTTTAATATTTTCATAATTTGTTTGTTTTTTAAATTTAACAGTTAAATCAACAACTGATACATTAGGTGTAGGAACTCTAAAAGCCATACCTGTTAATTTACCCTTTAATTCCGGTATTACAATACCTACAGCATTTGCTGCTCCAGTAGAAGCAGGTATTATATTTTGTATTGCCCCTCTTCCTGCTCTCCAATCTTTATTAGAAATACCATCAACAGTTTTTTGAATTGCTGTTATTGAATGAACTGTTGTCATTAAACCTTCTATTATTTCAAAATTATTATGTATTATTTTTGCTAAAGGAGCTAAACAATTTGTTGTACATGATGCATTGGATATTATTTTTTGTCCTATATATTTATTAAGATTAACACCGCATACAAACATAGGAATTTTATCTTTTGGTGGTGCTGTTAATATTACTTTTTTAGCACCTGCAATAATATGTTTATTTAGAGTTTTTTCATCTAAAAATATACCGGATGATTCTATTACAATATCTACTCCTATATCCCCCCAAGGTATATTTATTGGATCTTTTTCAGTAAAAATATTTATTTTTTGTTTATTTATAAATATATTGTTTTTTATAATTTTTATGTTTTTATTAAATTTTCCATGTGTTGAATCATATTTTAACATATAAGCAATATAATTTGCATTTAATAAATCATTTATTGCTATAACTTTAATATTATTTCTTTTTTGAGCAAGTCTAAAAATCATTCTTCCTATTCTACCAAAACCATTTATTCCAATTTTAATACTCATAAATTCCTTATTTTTAATAATTTTTTAAAATATTTCAAAAAATATAATTTTATTTATAATATAAAATATTAATAATAAAATCAAATAATGTCAATTTTATTTTTATATATTTTTAAAGATTTATAGTATTAATTTTATAATATTTCTTTTAAAATTTCTACATTTATTTTATTTGGAGCATTTGTCATTAAACATTTAGCAGATGTTGTTTTAGGGAATACAATAACATCTCTAATATTTTTTGTTTTTGTTAATAACATAACTAATCTATCTAATCCTAATGCTATTCCTGCATGATATGGTGTACCGTATTTAAATGCTTCTAATAAAAAATTTAAATTTTTTAAATTTTGTTTATTTATATCTAAAATATTAAAAATAACTTTTTGTATTTCTCTATTATTAATTCTAACTGATCCCCCTCCTATTTCATGACCATTTAATATCATATCATAAGAATTAGTATAAAAATTTATTGAATTATTAATTAAATTATTAATATTATTTAAGTATGGATTTGTAAAAGGATGATGTTTTGAATTTATTTTGTTATTTTTATCTTTTTGAAATAATGGAAAATTTATAATCCATAATGCTGACCAATGATTTAAATTTATTAAATTTAATATATCACTTATTTTTATACGTAAATTACCCATTATATTGTAAATGTTTTTATTATTATTACTTCCAATTAAAATTATATTTCCGTTTTTTGAATTAGTTCGTTTTATAATTAATTTTAATATTTTTTTGTTTAAAAATTTTATTAAGTTACCTTTAATTCCATTTATATTTTTTGATATATTATATATTTTAAACCATAATAAACTATTATTATTTATAGTTTTATTATAATTTATAATTTTTTTAATATCTTTCCTCCCCCCTCCAGGTATTTTAATCCCAATAATATTATTATTATTATTATTATAAAATTTTTTAGGTAAAATATTTAATAAGTTTGATTTTAAGAATATATCTTTTAATTCTATTAATTCTATTGGATTGCGTAAATCTGGTTTATCTGTACCATAACGACGTAATGCTTCTGAGAAAGTTATTATTTTAAATTTACCAATATTTATTTTATTTATTTTTAAAATTAAATTATTTATCATTTTTTCTATTATTTTTAATAATTTTTTAGGTTTCATAAAAGAAGTTTCTATATCAATTTGTGTAAATTCTGGTTGTCGATCTGATCTTAAATCTTCATCTCTAAAACATTTAACTATTTGATAATAACGATCAAATCCAGATATCATAAGTAATTGTTTGAATATTTGTGGGGATTGTGGTAAAGCATAAAATTTGCCTTTATTAACTCTACTAGGTACTAAAAAATCTCTTGCGCCCTCAGGTGTAGATTTTGTTAATATTGGTGTTTCTATTTCAATAAAATTATTTTTATTTAAAAAATATCTAATATAATTACATATTTTTGCCCTTTTTATAAAACGATTAATCATTTTTGGTTTACGTAGGTCAAGATATCTATATTTTAAACTTATTTCTTCTAAATTATTTTTATTAAAATCAAACGGTATTTTTTCTGAAATATTAATAATATTTAATTTATTACAAATAACTTCTATTTCACCTGTTTTTTTTTTAATATTAATTTGTTTATATGGACGTTTATTAACTATACCATTAATTTGAATACAAAATTCATTACGTAATTTTAAAGCTTTATTAAAAATACCCTTATTTATAGAATTAAATATAATTTGAACTATACCCTTATAATC
This sequence comes from Enterobacteriaceae bacterium, assembly GCA_052399835.1. Lineage (GTDB taxonomy): Bacteria > Pseudomonadota > Gammaproteobacteria > Enterobacterales > Enterobacteriaceae_A. The sequence goes on along the minus strand of CP181095.1, from coordinate 71,250 downwards.
TCTCATATCAACAAATATTAAATTTCCAAAATTTCTTATTTTATTAACCCAACCACATAAAATTACATTTTTATTAATATGTAATTTATTTAAATCTCCACAATATTCAGTACGCATATAATCCTTTTAAATAAATTGTAATTTAATATTTTTAAAATATTTGAATAAATTTTAAAATATAATTAAAAATATTTATATTTTAATATATATTTATAAGGATTTCAAAATATGTTTATTTCATTTATTTTTAATTTAAAAATTATACTAATATTTTCAGTAATAATAATTTTATTTGAATTTATTCTAACAAAATTTATCACTAAAACATATATTGTAATATTATTATTTTTAATATATTTAATTCCAATATTTATATATTTTATATATATATTTATAATTAAATTTTTTTTAAATAAATTTGTAAATAAAAAAAATAAAGTTATTAAAAATTTTATTAATAATATTATAAATGATATTAAAGAGAAACAAAATAAATCTTATAGTCAAAAATATACAGTTGCTAAATCCTTATTTAATTTATTAATTAAAGAAAATGGAATTAATGAAATTAATATTTTTTTTAAAAAAAAAGATTTTAGAATATTTTCAAATACTAAAAAAATATTTAAAAAAATAATATTTGATATTGAAACAGCTAAATATAAAATTGAAATGATTTTTTATATATGGAAACAAGGTGGTATGGTAAATAAAGTTATGAAATCTTTAATAAATGCTTCTAAACGTGGTTTACGTTGTCGAATTATTTTAGATTCAATTGGTTGTTTTAGTTTTTTTTATAGTAAATATCATAAAATAATGCAAAATTCAGGTATTGAAATTGTTAAAGCTTTTAAATTAAATATATGTACTCTTTTCTTAAGACGCATTGATATACGACAACACAAAAAATTAATCTTAATTGATGATAATATAGTATATATTGGAAGTATGAATATGATTGATAATAGTTATTATAAAAATAAAATTAATAAATTTATTGATATAATGATAAGATTTAAAGGAAAAATTTCAAGTATTATGAATATTATTTATGGTTTTGATTGGGAAATGGAAACAGGAAAAAGAATTATATCAAATAAACAATATAAAAATATTAAAAAATCTTTTTATCATAAAAAAAATCAAAATTTTCATATTATTACTTCTATGCCTGATATTTTTAAAAAGATAATACATAAAGTATTTTTAAAAGCTATATATTGTGCTAAAAAAAAAATAGTAATTACTACTCCATATTTTGTTCCAACTAATAATTTAATTAAAGCAATTTGTGATGTATCATTAAGTGGTGTTAAAGTAATTATTGTTTTACCCAAATACAATGATTCATTAATGGTATTATGGGCTAGTAAATATTTCTACACTAATTTATTAAAATCTGGTGTTAAAATTTATGAATTTAAAAAACATTTATTACATACTAAAAGTTTATTAATTGATAATAAAGTTAGTATAATTGGAACTGTTAATTTCGATAATAGAAGTTTTTATTTAAATTCTGAAATTATGTTAGTTATTGAAGATAATAATTTTAATAATGTTATATCTGAAATTCAAAAAAAATATATTAAAAAATCAAAATTTATTAATTTTAAAAAGTGGAAAAATAGATCTTTTTTATATGTAATATTTGAATTTTTCTTTATTTTATTTAATCCTATATTATAAATTTTTATTATTTTTAGTATTTTTTAACCCGGTAATTTACCGGGTTAAATTTTATTAATTTATCGTTTTGAAAATTGTGGTTTTTTTCTGGATTTTTTAAAACCAGGTTTTTTTCTTTCAACTTTGCGAGAATCTCTACTAATATAACCTTCTTTTTTAAGTATATGACGTAAATTTTTATTATATTGCAAAATTGCTTTACTTATACCATGTCTTATAGCTTCAGCTTGACTTGAAATCCCTCCCCCTTTAACAGTAATGTATAAATCCATATTATTAATTAATTTTACTAAATTTAATGGGTGATAAATTTTAAATTGTGTATTTTTATTAGTAAAATATTTATTTATATTATTATTATTTACTATAAAATTACCATTACCTGATTTCATAAAAACGCGTGCGATTGAAGTTTTACGTTTACCTGTTCCATAATATTGATAATTATTCATTGTTTTAATCTTAATATTAAATATTTATTATTTTTGGTTTTTGAGCAATATGGCAATGTTTGTTTTCTGTGAAAATTTTTAATTTTTTTAACATTATTCTTCCTAATGGTCCTTTTGGTAACATACCTTTTACTGAATTTTTAATTATTTTTTTTGGGTTTTTAACAAGCATTTCTTCAAATGTTCTTTTTTTAATACCACCTACATACCCAGAATGTCTATAATATATTTTTTTTTTTTTTTTATTTCCTGTAATTATAATTTTTTTAGCATTTATAACTATAATATAATCACCATTATCTAAATGTGATGTATATTTTATTTTGTATTTACCCATTAAATGTTTAGCTAATTTAGTAGCTAAACGGCCTAAAATTTTATCTTCAGCATTTATTATATACCAATTATTTTTAAGATCTCTTTTTTTAACAATAAATGTTTTCATTGTAATTTCTCATATTTATATATTTTAAATTTTAAATATTTTATTTTTATTTATTTTATTTATATTTTATCTTATTATTGAAATTATTATTTATTTAAATCATATAAAATTTTTTTTTTTTCCTTTTTTTTATATATGTTGACTATATTTAAATAATATATTAGTATTTAACTTAGCGTGTTAACAAAGTGGTTATGTAGCGGATTGCAAATCCGTTTAGTCCGGTTCGATTCCGGAACACGCTTTTTTTTTAAATTACCCGGATGGTGAAATTGGTATACACAAGGGACTTAAAATCCCTCAACTTAAAAAGTTGTGCGGGTTCAATTCCCGCTCTGGGTAATATATATTAAAATTTAATTATAGTTTATTAAAATTAATATGATTTAAAATTTTTAATAATGTAATATTATTAGTTTTTATTTTAAATAAAGTTTTATTAATATTACCTGTACCTCCTAAATTTTTTATTATTTTTTTAATTATAATGTTTAATTTTATAAATTTTATAAGATCATATGTAATTTGAATTATTAAATTTATTTTATTTTTTTCTTCAAATATTAAAATGATTAATGCTGTTCCTATTTTTTTTATTATATTATTTAAACAATTAATTAATAATTTGTAATTAACAATTTTAATTTTGATTATTATTAATTTAATTCCATAAAATAAATTAATTTTTTTATAGATATAAAAGTGTATATTTTCTAATATATAATGATTATATTGTTTAATTTTTTTATAAATTTCCCTTTTTTTTTTATAAATATTAATTAAAATATTATTAATATTATTTTTTTTAGTTTTTAATAATTTTGTTATTTTTTTAATTAATTTATTTTTAAATTGTAAATTTTTTAAAGCATATTTTCCTGTTATAGCAGTAATTTTTAAAATATTATTTGATGTAAAATAATGTGATTTTATTAAAAATAAACCTATTTCACTTGTGTGTTTTATATGATTATTTTCACATAATTCTTCAGGGTAATTACCTATTTTTATTATTTTTTTATCCACCTTTTTTTTTATTAATAAATTAAGCATTATTTTATTATTTATTATCTTTTCAATATAATCAATTGTATTTTTTTTAATTTTATAGTTACATATAAAATCGAATTCTAAATATTTACTAGTAGCATAGTTTTTTTTTATAATAATATGTTTACCCAGGTTTTTTTTTAAAACATTATTTAATAAATGTGTTGCAGAATGGTTTTTTAAAATATTATTTCTATATTTATTATTAATAATAATTTTAATAAATTGATTATTTCTTAAAGTTCCTTTAATTATTTTACCTATATGTAAAATTGTTTTATTTTGTTTTATTGTATTATACACTAAAAATACAGCTTTTGAATTTATTAATATTCCTTGATCCCCTATTTGCTCTTTTGTTTCAATACTAAATGTAGTATTTTTTAATATTATAACAGCTTCATCATTATAAAATATTTTTTTAACGATATTTGCATTATAATAAATAGCAATAATTTTTGTTTTTGTTTTTGTTTTAGTTTTTATTTTTTTATTTTTATTATTATTATTATTATTATTATTATTATTATTATTATTATTATTAATATTTAATATTTTTTTGTTTTTTAAAAATTTACTTGAATTTAATGATTTTAAACGTTGTTTATTCATTAAAATATTATAATTAATTTCATCAATTTTTATTTTTTTTTCTTTGCATATTTCTTTAATTAAATCCAATGGGAAACCATAAGTATCATATAGATTAAATATTATTTTTCCATTTAATATATTATTATTATTATTATTATTATTATTTAATTTTGATATATGTAATTTTAATAAATTTAAACCTTTTTTTAAAGTAAATATAAATTTTTCTTCTTCTTTTTTAATTATATTTTTAATATATTTTTTTTCTTTTTTTAAATTATATATTTCATATTCCATATTATCAGTTAAATTGTTTATTAATTTATAAAAAAAAATATTTTTTATCCCTATTTTATTACCATGTAAAATAGCTCTTCTTATTATTCTACGTAATACATAACCTCTACCTTCATTAGATGGAATAATTCCATCTAAAATTAAAAAAGCTGACGAACGAATATGATCTGCTATAACGTATATTGATTTTTTATCAATATTTTTATTATTAGTTAAATTTTTAATTTTATTAATTATTGTTTTAAATAAATCTATTTTATAATTAGAATCAACTTTTTGCATTATTGATGATATTCTCTCTAAACCCATACCAGTATCTATTGATAATTTAGGTAATGGTTTTATAATTTTATTATATCCATAAATAAATTGTATGAATACAATATTCCAAATTTCAATGTATCTTTCATTTATTTTTTTATTTTTTGTTAAATTTCCATTATATTTTTTACCTTTATCGTAAAAAATTTCTGTACAAGGCCCGCAAGGATAATTTATCCCCATTTTCCAAAAATTATCAGATTCAAATGGAATGTTTTTATTATCTCCAATAAGAATTATTTGATTTTTATTCAATTTAATATCTTTTTTCCATATGTTAAATGTTTCTTTATCTGAAGCATATACAGTAACTAATAATTTTTTTTTTGGTAAATTAAACCATTTTTCACTAGTTAATAATTCCCATGCGTAATTAATAGCATCATATTTAAAATAATCATTAAAACTAAAATTACCTAACATTTCAAAAAAAGTATGATGATATGTAGTATAACCTACATTTTCTAAATCATTATGTTTACCCCCTGCTCTAATACAACGTTGTGAAGTTGCAATACGTGGATATTTACTTTTTTCTAATCCTAAAAAAAAATTTTTAAATTGATTCATACCAGAATTTGTAAAAAGTAAAGTTTCGTCATTTTCAGGAACAAGTTTACTACTTTTTATAATTTTATGATTTTTAGATTTGAAAAAATTTAAAAATGTTTTACGTATATTATAACTTTTTTTAATCATTATTTTCTCATAAATATTTATAATAATTTTAAATTATTAAAATATATAATTTTTTATATTATTTAATAAAAATTTAGATTTATTATATTATTAATTTAATTAATTTAATTAATTTAATTAATCTAATTATTAATTATTAATTATTAATTATTAATTATTAATTATTTAAATAAAGATATTACTGAATTTATTAAAATATTTAATTCTTTCTTTTTTATTATATATGGTGGCATTAAATATATTAATTTCCCAAATGGTCTAACCCAAACACCATTATTAATAAAAAATCTCTGCATTTTGTTTATATCAATAAAATTAATTGTTTCTATTATCCCAATTGCTCCTAATATTCTAATGTCTAATATTTTGTTTGAATTTTTTAATTTTAATAGTGTTTTTTTAAAATAATTTTCTATGTATTTTACTTGTTTAATCCATTTATTTTTATTTAAAATTTTTAAATTTGCATTAGCAACTGAACATGCTAAAGGATTTCCCATAAATGTAGGACCATGCATAAAACATCCTGATTTACCATTACTTATAATGTTTGCTATTTTTTTAGTGGTAATTGTAGCAGATAAAGTCATATATCCTCCTGTTAATGATTTCCCTAAACATAATATATCTGGTGTAATTCCTGAATGTTCAAAAGCAAATAATTTTCCTGTACGTCCAAATCCTGTTGCTATTTCATCTAATATTAGTAAAATTTTGTGTTTTTTACATAATTGACTTACTTTTTGTAAATATATTGGATTATATATTTTCATACCACCTGCTCCTTGTATAATTGGTTCTAAAATAACACATGCTATTTTTTTTGAATTTTTTTTAATTAAATATTGAAATGAATTTATATATTTTTTATTCCAATTATCATTAAATTTACATTTTGGTGATTCAGCAAAAATATGTTTTGTTAAATATTTTTTATATATATTATGCATTGAATTTTTAGGATCACATACTGACATAGCTCCAAATGTATCACCATGATATCCATGTTTTAAAGTTAAAATTTTTTGTCTATATTCCCCTTTTGCATGCCAATATTGTAATGACATTTTTAATGCTATTTCAACAGCAACAGAACCTGAATCTGCTAAAAATACACATTCTAATTTTTTTGGGGTAATATTAATTAAATTGTTACATAATTTAATAGCTTCTTTATGATTAAATCCTCCAAACATAATGTGTGACATTTTTTTTATTTGTTTTATTATTGCTTTATTAAGTATTGAATTATTATAACCATGTATACATGACCACCATGAAGACATTCCATCTATCAAATTAATACCGTTATATAATTTTAATATAGCTCCTTTAGCTTCTTTAATGTAATAACAATTTAAAGGTTTAATTATTGAAGTATATGGATGCCAAATATAATTTTTATCTAATTTTTTTTTTGTTATTTTAATATACATATATATTATATAAATAAATTAATAATATTAAATAGTATATATATATATTAATTTAATATCATATATTAATTTATTGAGGTATTTATAATGAATAATAAAGTTTGTTGGACAATAGATAAAACAAATAAACTTTTTAAAAAACCATTATTAGAATTAATATTTTTAGCACAAAATATACATAGAAAAAATTTTACTCCTAATAAAGTACAAATAAGTACTCTTTTATCTATAAAAACAGGTTCATGTCCTGAAGATTGTAAATATTGTCCTCAAAGTTCAAGATATAAAACTGGCATAGAAAAAGAGCATTTAATTAAAATTAATAAAATTTTAGAAGCAGCAAATAAAGCTAAAAAAAATGGATCAACAAGATTTTGTATGGGTGCTGCTTGGAAAAATCCTAAAGATAAAGATATGCCTTATTTAAAAGAAATTGTTAAAAAAATAAAAAATATGGGTCTTGAAACATGTATGACTTTAGGTTCTTTAAATAAAAAACAAGCTAAAATTTTATATGATGCTGGATTAGATTACTATAATCATAATATAGATACATCACCAGAATATTATAAAAAAATTATTACAACTCGTAGTTATCAAGAAAGACTTGATACAATTGAAAATGTTAGATTAGCAGGTATTAAAGTATGTTCAGGAGGAATTGTAGGTTTAGGTGAAAATATTAAAGATAGAATAAGTTTGTTAATGCAATTAGCAAATATGAAAACACCTCCAGAAAGTGTACCTATTAACATGTTAGTTAAAGTAAGTGGTACACCTTTGGAAAATAATAAAGATATTGACCCCTTCGAATTTATTAGAATTATTGCTATTGCTAGAATAATGATGCCCAATTCTTATATACGTCTTTCTGCAGGTAGAGAAAATATGAATGAACAAACTCAAGCTATGTGTTTTATGTCTGGTGCAAACTCTATATTTTATGGATGTAAATTGTTAACTACACCTAACCCTAATGAAGATAAAGATTTAAAATTATTAAATAAATTAGGTATTGAATTTGAATCAAAAAATATTAATGAAAATAAAATTATAAATAAAACAAATGATATTAAAAATACTAAATTTTATGATGCAACAATAAATTAAAATATTTGGAGAATTTTTTGATAAAACGTTTATTTATTACTGGTACTGATACTAATGTTGGTAAAACTTTTTTAAGTATTGCATTATTACAATTTGCAAATAAAATTGGTTTTAATAGTATAGGTTATAAACCTATTGCTTCTGGATGTAAATTTACAAAATATGGTTTACGTAGTAATGATGCTTTATTATTGAGAGAATATAGTAGTATTAAATTAAATTATAATATAATAAATCCATATAATTTTTTAGATAATACTTCTCCGAATATAGTTAGTAAAAGAATTAAAAAACCCATTTCATTGTATAAAATTTCTTCTAAGTTAAGATATATAGAGAAAAAAACAAATTGGATTATTGTTGAAGGTGCTGGTGGATGGTTTACTCCTATTTCTAAAATTAAAAAATTTTCTGATTGGGTTTTAAAAGAAAATATGGAAGTTATTTTAGTTGTTAGAATAAAATTAGGTTGTATAAATCATGCTTTATTAACAGTTGAAGCTATTAAAAAAACAGGATTAATTTTAAAAGGATGGGTTGTAAATAATATTAATAATAAAACAATTTGGCATAATGAATATATAAAAACTTTAAAAGATAATATATATGAAAATTTTTTAGGTGAAATTCCATATTTAAAACAAAATAATATGATTGAATTATGGAAATATATAAATTTTAATTATTTTTAAATTTAATTATTTTTAATAAATATTTATTTAATTTGCCCGAACTTGGAATTGAACCAAGGACACGAGGATCTTCAATCCTCTGCTCTACCAACTGAGCTATCCGGGCGTAAATAATAAAAATAATATAATTATATTTTATATAAATGTCAATTAATTAATTATTATTTTATTATTATTATTATTATTATTATTGTTAATATTTCATTTTATTATATAATTAAAGTAAATTAAATTTATTATATTTTATATAAGGTTTATTAATGAATAAAAAAATGAATTATGATATAGATCCACTTGAAACTCATGAGTGGTTACAAGCAAGTAATTCAATTGTTAATAAAGATGGTCATAAACGTATAAATTTTATAATTAATAATATTATAAATCATATCTACAAAATTAATTTTGATATTAAAAATTTTTTGAAATTTAATTACATTAATACAATAAATTATAAAGATGAACCTAAATATCCTGGAAATTTAGATATTGAAAATGATATTTGTTCTGCTGTTCGTTGGAATGCAATGGTTATTGTATTAAAAGCATCAAATAAAAAATTAGATTTAGGTGGTCATATAGCTTCTTTTCAATCAATAGCTATGTTTTATGAAGTTTGTTTTAATCATTTTTTTAAAGCATCAAATAAAGTAAATGAAGGTGACATTGTTTTTTTTCAAGGTCATACTGCACCTGGTATTTATTCCCGTGCATTTATTGAAGGTAGATTAAATAAAAAACGTTTAAATAATTTTAGACAAGAAGTTTTTGGGAATGGTTTAAGTTCATATCCCCATCCTAAATTAATGCCAAATTTTTGGCAATTTCCAACTGTATCTATGGGTTTGGGAGCTATAAATGCTATTTATCAAGCTAAATTTTTGAAATATCTTGAAAATAGATCTTTAAAAGACACTTCAAAACAAAAAGTTTATGCATTTTTAGGAGATGGTGAAATGGATGAACCTGAATCTAAAGGTTCTATAAATATTGCTGTGAGAGAAAATTTAAATAATTTAATATTTATTATAAATTGTAATTTGCAACGTTTAGATGGTCCAATTAATGGTAATGGTAAAATTATAAATGAATTAGAAGGAATATTTTTAGGTACTGGTTGGAAAGTTATAAAATTAATATGGGGTAGTAATTGGGATAAATTGTTTAAAAAAGATAATACTGGTAAATTAATTAAATTATTAAATGAAACTAACGATGGTGATTATCAAAATTTTTTAACAAAAAATGGTGCTTATATACGTGAAAATTTTTTTGGTAGATATAGTGAAACTTATGAATTAGTTAAAAATTTAAGTGATGATGAAATTTTAAAATTAAATAAAGGAGGTCATGATTTTATTAAAATTTTTGCTGCTCTTAAAAAAGCGAATCAAAGTAATAAACCAACTGTTATTTTAGTACATACCATTAAAGGTTATGGAATGGGTAAAAATTTTGAAAGTAAAAATATAGTTCATCAAGTAAAAAAAATGAATACTAAAGAATTATTTTATTTTAAAGAAAATTTAAAATTAAATATTTCTGATAAAAAAATTAAAAATTTAGAATATATTAATTTTAAAAAAAATACTATAGAATATAATTATATTCAAAAACATCGTAAATTATTAAATGGATTTATTCCTAGTAGAAATACTTATATTAAAAATATTTTTAATATTCCTGATATTGAAAATTTTAAAAATTTATTAAAAAAACAAAATAAAAAAATATCAACAACTACAGTTTTTGTAAAAATTTTACAAATATTACTTAAAAATATATCAATTAAAAATTATTTAGTACCTATTGTTGCAGATGAAGCACGAACATTTGGGATGGAAAATTTATTTCGTCAAATTGGAATTTATAATTCTAATGGTCAAAAATATATACCTCAAGATATAAATCAATTTTCCTATTACAAAGAGGATAAAAAAGGTCAAATATTACAAGAAGGAATTAATGAATCAGGAGCAATTTCTTCATGGTTGGCGGCAGCTACTTCTTATAGTGTAAATAATTTACAAATGATTCCATTTTATATTTTTTATTCTATGTTTGGATTTCAACGTATAGGTGATTTATTATGGGCTGCTGGTGATCAACAGGCTAAGGGATTTTTAATTGGTGGAACATCAGGTAGAACTACTTTAAATGGCGAGGGTTTACAACATGAAGATGGACATAGCCATATTTATTCATTGACAGTTCCAAGTTGCATTTCTTATGATCCTACTTATGCATATGAATTAGCTATAATTATACAAAATGGTATAAAACGTATGTATGGTAAAAATAAAGAAAATATTTATTATTACATTACTGTAAATAATGAAAATTACAATATGCCTAAAATTTTAAATAATATTAAAAATGGAATTTTAAAAGGTATATATAAGTTAGATAATTTAAATAATAGTGATGTTAAAATTCAACTTTTAGGTTCTGGTGCTATTTTACGTAATATTAGGAAAGCAGCATATATTTTATTTAATGAATATAATATATCATCTGATATTTTTAGTGTCACCTCTTTTACTGAATTATCTAGAAACGGTCATGATTGTGAACGATGGAATATTTTACATCCAAATAAAATACCAAAAATTCCATATATTAATAAAATTTTAAAAAATTTACCTACAATTGCTGCTTCTGATTATATAAAATTATTTTCTGAGCAAATATTTAAATTTTTACCTAATAATTATTATATTGCCTTAGGAACAGATGGATTTGGTTTATCAGATAGTAGAGTTAATTTACGTTATTATTTTGAAATTGATGCTTTTTATATAGTAATTGCCTCTCTATATTTATTATATAAAAATAATAAAATTAGTAAATTTATGTTAAAAAATGCTTTTTTAAAATTCAATATTAATACTGAAAAAATTAATCCTAGAATAATATAAAGGATAGTAATGATATTTGAAATTAAAATACCTGATATTGGTAATGATGAATTAGAAGTTACTGAAATTTTTGTTAAAGTTGGTGATATAATTAAAAAAGATCAATCTCTTATTACAATTGAAGGTGATAAAACTTCTCTTGAAATTCCATCTAACAACGATGGTGTTATTAAAGAAATTAAAGTAAATATTGGTGATAAAGTTAAGACTAATTCTTTGATTGTTCTTGTTGATAATCAAAATATAAAAGAAAATATTCAAAATAAAGATTCTTTAAGTTTAATATCAAAATCTGATTTTAAAAAAAATGATATTATTAACGAAATATATGCAAGTCCATTAATTAGAAGTTTATCTAGAAAATTTAATATTGATTTAAAAAAAATTAGGGGTTCTGGTTTGAAAGGAAGAATTATTAAAGAAGATATTCAATCATTTATTGAAAAAAAAAATTTAAATAAATTATATAAAAATGATAATTGTATTTCTAAAAGTTTAAATTTTAATGAAAATGAAAAAATTAAAATTAGTAATTTACAAATAATATCTGGAAAAAAATTACTTAAAAATTGGTTAACAATACCTCATGTTTCTATTTTTGATAAAATTGATATTACTGATTTAGAAATTTTTAGAAAAAAACAAAATAAAATTTATTTTACTAAAAATATAAAATTTACACCCCTAGTTTTTATTATTAAAGCAGTTTCAATTGCGTTAAATGATATGCCTAAATTTAATAGTTCTATATCTGAGGATGGAAAATATTTAAATATAAAAAAAAATATTAATATAGGTATTGCCGTAGAAACAAAAAATGGATTATTGGTTCCAGTCATTAAAGATGTTAAAAATAAAACTATTTTAGAAATTTCTAAGTTGTTAATTAAAATTTCAAAAAAAGCACGTGAGGGTTTTTTAAATAAAAACGATATTAGTAATGGTAGTTTTACTATATCAAGTTTAGGACATATAGGTACTACAAATTTTACTCCTATCATTAATGCTCCTGAAGTTGCGATATTAGGTGTTTCAAGATCTTTTATAGAATCTGTATGGGATGGGTTAAAGTTTGTTCCTAAATTAATATTACCAATATCTATTTCATTTAATCATAGAGTAATTGATGGTGCAGATGCTGCTCGTTTTATTAAAATAATTAGTTTTATTTTATCAGATATACGTAATTTAATTATGTAATTTATATTTTAAAATATATTTTTAAAATATTATTAATATATCAAATGTTTATTATAAAATTATTATCATATAAAGGTTATAATACATGAATAGACATTATTTATTTCAAAATATAGAAAAAAATGTACAAAAATATTGGTATATTCAAAAAACTTTTAAAGCTATTGAAAATATAAATATTAAAAAATATTATATTTTATGTATGATGCCTTATCCTTCTGGAAATTTACATATAGGACATATTAGAAATTATACTATAGGTGATGTAATTTCCAGATACCAAAGAATGAATGGTAAAAATGTTATGCAACCAATGGGATGGGATGCTTTTGGTTTACCTGCTGAAATTTCATCAATTCAAAATAATAATTTACCGTCAATTTGGACATGTAAAAATATAAAAAATATGAAAAAACAATTAAAATCTTTAGGTTTTTCTTATGATTGGGATAGAGAAATAATAACATGTAAACCCGAATATTATAAATGGGAACAATGGCTTTTTATTAAATTATATAAAAAAAAATTAATTTATAAAAAAAAATCCTTAGTTAATTGGTGTAAATACGATAAAACTGTACTTGCTAATGAGCAAGTATTAAATGGTAAATGTTGGAGATGTGATAATAAAATTAAAAAAAAAAAGTTATATCAATGGTTTTTAAAAATTAATTATTATGCTGATCAATTATTAAATGATTCAAAATATTTAAAATATTGGCCAACAAAAGTTATAAATATGCAAAAAAATTGGATTGGTAAAACTAAATGTTTTATGATTAATTTTAATATTGTTAATAGTGATAAAAAAATTATTATTTATACAAGTAAATTAGATTTATTAATGTATGTTAAGTATATTATGATTTCATTAGATAATCAAATTGCAATAGAAGAATCAAAAAAAAATACTATAATTAATAAATTTTTTTCAAAATATGTTAATAAAAATCTAAATAATTTGAATAAAAAGGGAATATTTTCTAATTTATTTGTTATTCATCCAATTACTAAAGAAAAGTTACCTGTATGGATTGTTAATTTTATTTTATCTGATAAAATAAACAAATCAAATATGGCAATACCTAAATATAATAAATACGATTTATTTTTTGCTATTAAAAATAAAATTCCTATTGATATATTTATTTTAAATAGAAATATTTCTAAATTTATTATTAAAAAACAAATATTTTTAAATTCATATAAATTTAAATTATTAAATAAAAAAAAGAAGAGAAAAATTATTTTTAATGAATTTATTAAATTTAATTTTTGTAAAAAAATAATATTTTATAAATTATTAGATTGGAATATTTCCCGTCAACGTTATTGGGGTACTCCTATTCCGATGGCTACTATTATAAATAATAATAACAATAATAATATTATTATTACGATACCTGAAAATAAATTACCTATTGTTTTTCATGAAAATATTTTTAAAAATACTATAATTAATTCCATTAAAAATAATTTAAATTGGGTTAAAATTTTTATTAATAATCAATATGCTAAAATTGATATTGATACTCTTGATACATTTATACAATCATCATGGTATTATTTAAGATATTCATGCCCAAAGTATGATATAAATATTTTAAATTTAAAATATGTTAATTATTGGTTACCTATTGATCAATATATTGGAGGTATAGAGCATGCTATTATGCATTTGTTATATTTTAGATTTTTTCATAAAATATTTAGAGATTTTGGATTAGTTAATTACAATGAACCTGTTAAAAAATTAATTTGTCAAGGTATGGTTTTATCACATGCTTTTTATTATTTAAATAAAAATAAAGAAAGAATTTGGGTTAAAAAAAATCAAATTATTATTAATTATAATAAAAAAAAAAAAATAATATTTAAAAATAAATATGGGAAAGAAATAAAGTATGCAGGTATGATTAAAATGTCTAAATCTAAAAATAATGGTGTTAATCCCATAAAAATAATTAAAAAATATGGTTCAGATACTGTGCGTCTTTTTATTATTTTTGCTTCACCTATAGAAATGGAATTAGAATGGAAAGAAAATCAATTAATAGGAATACATAGATTTTTAAAACGTTTTTGGGAATTAATTTTTAATCATATTAAAAGTGGAAGATTAAAACCTTTAAAAATTAAAATATTAACTTCTAAAGAAAAAGAAATTTTTTTTTTTTTACATAAATTAATTTATGAAGTAAATTATGATATTAAATATCGTCAAACTTTTAATACTGCTATTTCTAAAATAATGAAATTTATAAATATATTAAATTATTTAAATATTAAAAAAAATAAATTTATTTTACATGAATGTTTATTAGTTTTAGTTCGTTTACTTTACCCTTTTATACCCCATATTTGTTTTAAAATTTGGAAATTATTAGGTGAAAAAATAAACATTGATTATATTTCATGGCCAAAATTTAATAATTTAATTCTAATTAAAAAAATAAAATTAATAATTCAAATAAATGGGAAATTTTTGAATAAATTAATAATTAAATCATATTATAGTAAAAAAAATATATTTAAAATTATTAAAAAAAAATTTTTATTTAATAAAAATATTTTAAATAATATTTATAAAATAATATATATTAAAAATAAAATATTTAATATAATTTTAAGAATTTAATTTTGAAATTTTGAATTAATTAATTATTATTATTTTAATTTTTAATATTTTTTATGAATTTTAAACAAATTATTAACGAATTTAATAAAAAAAATCCAAAAATTTATTTATTAAATGGTAATGATATTTTTTTAATTAATGAATATAAAAAATTAATTAAAAGATATTTTAATATTAATGAATATGTAGATATCGAAATTATTAATAATACCTTAGATTGGGAAAATATTTCTTTTATTTGTTTAAATAATAACCTTTTTATGAATATAAAGATATTATTTTTAAATTTTAAAAATAATATTATAAATAATAAAATATTTAAGAATATTTTTAAATTATTTAAGAAATTTTATGAAAAAATTATAATAGTTATAATTGGTTTATATTTATCAGAATTATCTGAAAAATTTTTAATTAAAAATAATATGTATAATTATATAATTAATATTAATTGTAAAAAAAATATTTTCAAAAAAATGTTAAATTATTATATTAAAAAAATGAAATTTAAATTTAATTTAAATTCTATTAATTTAATATTTAATAGTTTTAATGGAAATTTTATAGAATTATTACAATTTTTAGAATTATTATTATTATTATATCCAAATGGTTATATTAGTATTAATAATGTTAAAAAAATAATTTATAACGCTTATTGTTTTACATTATCTAAATTTATTGAAAGTTTTCTTATTGGTAATATTAATAATTCTTTAAATATTTTAAAAAAAATACGTATAGAAAAAATTGAACCTGTATTATTAATTTATGCAATCCAAAATGAATTAATGGTTATTATTAAAATGAAATTTTATAAAAATAATAAAATTTTATATAAAAATTTAAATATTAAAAAAATATTTTTACGTAAAATTATATTATATAATAATGTTATTAATAGATTAACTTATTATGATATTGATAAGATTTTCTTAACTTTATCCAAAATGGAAAATTTAATAAAAACTAATAATAACAATATATTATTTTGGAATGAAATTAAAATATTATTGTTTTTAATATGTAAATAATTTTTTTTCAAATAATCTATTAAGTTTTACTACATACATATTATATGTATATAATAAAACTTAATAGACTTAAAAATGTTTAAAAATAAATTTTATTTTATATTTTAATACTTTTTAATAACTTTATAGTTTTTTTTTCTCTAATAAAGAAATTTATAATAAAAAATAACCATATGAAACCATTACACATATTTAAAATATTGAATGCAATTACATTTTTCCATAAAAAAACAGTTTTAGCAAGTTCAATATTTGATATTAATATCATAATAGTAATCATCCCCATTACAGCAGATACGCTTCCTTTTCTAAATTTACTTGCAAATAAAGTTACTCTTGTTAAACAAGGGTTAGCTATACCTAATCCAAATGCATAAATTCCTAAACTTACTGTAAGCCATAAAGATGAATATGTTTTTATAAAAATTGAAAATACTGTAAGTATTAAACCTAATACTAATGGTTTTCCTGCAAATGTTATTAAATTATGTAAATCATTTTTTTTACTTAAATATCCTAATGTAACATTTCCTAAAATTAATCCTAAAAATACAGGTATTTGTAAAATAGCATATGAAATCATCGTTAATTTACATTTACTTACTAAAATTATAGGAGAAAGAGCAATCCAAGAAATTAAAGGGACATTAGCAAAACCTATAGAAAATGCTCCACATAAAAATTTAATATCTTTTAATATAAATTTATAATTTTTAAATAAATTTATAAAAGAAATATTATTATTTTTATTTTTTGTAGGCTCTGGCATAAAATAAAATAATCCTAATAATGATAAACATGCAACTAAAGAAAAACCTATAAACATTTTTTGCCATGGAAAAATTTTAATTATTATTGTTCCACCCAATGGACCTAATAGTGGTGCTGCTAAAGCTATATTTGCCATTAAAGCTATTAATTTAATACAATGTTTTTCTTCATATGTTTCTTGTATAGTTGTATATCCTACAGTACCTATAAAACACAAACCCATACCTTGCATAAACCTTACAAACATAAATTGTTTAATATTATTTGTTAATGTTATTAATAAACAACTAAAAATAAAAAAGCAAACACCAAAAAACATAATTGGTCTTCTCCCGTATTTATCAGACATTGGACCAAAAAACCATTGTAAACACATCCCCCCTGATAAATATGCTGTTAATGAAGTAGGTATCCAATCAACACTTACATGAAAATATTTTACAACTTCTAACATAGCAGGTTGCATCATATCATTAGTTACATACACTATTAATTCAAATAGCACTAAGCTAACAGGAAACATTATACGTTTAATTTTTATTGCATTCATTTTTTTTATTCCTTTTTAAAAATATAATTATTTTAAATAAATTTATTAATTATAATAATTTATGTTTTATATTTATTTTTAATGATAACATTTTTAAATATTTATATTTATTTTATAATAAAAAAGTAATTTTGTAAATATGAAATTTATATTTTTAAAAATATTTTTTTATTATTTAATTAAATACAAATATAAATATAAAAATTTATAAAATGAAATTTTTTAATATAATATACATTATTTTATAATTTAAAATAATATATGATTAAAAATAAATATTGAATATTAAATATTTATATTATTTATAATAATTTTTATTTAAATTAATTTCATATAATAATTTTTTTTATTTGTTATTTATATATATTGAAAAAATACCAAAAATTATTATAATAATTTATAAGTTAATTAAGCAGTAACCTTTATAAAAGTAAAGGAGGAAAGTCTGGACTCCAAAAGAGCAAAGTGCCAGGTAATACCTGGGGTTAAATTACGAAAAGTGCAACAGAAAATAAACCACTTATAAAATATTATAAGTAAGGGTGAAATAGTGTGTTAAAATCACACATCGTTATTGGTAACATTTAACGATATTGAAAACTCCACTTGGAGCAAAGTTAAATAAGGGTTGTATTGCTCATACTAAACCCGGGTTAACTGCTAAAACTAATAAGTGATTATTAGTTTAGATAAATTACTGCTCATGACAGAATCCAGCTTATATATTAACTTTTATTAATTTTATATATCAATATTTAATACGTTTAAAGCATTATTTTTAATAAAATTATGTCTATATTTAACATTATTTCCCATTAAAATATTAAATAATTTATTAGTTTTTATCCTATCTTTAATAAAAACACGCAACATATTTCTATTATCAGGATTCATAGTACTTTCCCATAGTTGGTTTGGATTCATTTCTCCTAAACCCTTATATCTTTTTATAATAAAATCATTTTTTATTTCTTGAAAAAGCCAATTTAAAGTTTCTTCAAAAGAATAAACTTTTTTATTGTTTTTTTTTCTAATTATTTGAGTATTTTTATAGAATAATAAATATAATTTATTACTTAAATTAAAAATTTTTTTATATTTAATATCATCAAAAAAATCTGCGTTTATTTTATAATAAATATTATTACCGTAAATATTTTTACAAAATAATGGTTCATATATTTTTTTTTTTATATTTTTAATAATTTTTGTTACATAATAAATAGAATTGTTTTTAGATATTATATTTATTTTTTTAATTGTAATATTTAACCATTTTTTAATAATTTTATAATTATTAAAATCATTAAAATTTATAAAAAAGGGTTGATATATTAAATTAATAAGTAGATCATATGGATATTTTTTATTAATATTGTGTATTTCTTTTTTAATTACAAAATATTCATATATTAATTTTTTTAAAGTTTTTTTTTTTAAATATATTTTTTTATTAAATAATTTAGTATTTTCTAATGCAATATTAATTTTATATTTATTCATATTTTTTTCATCTTTTATATAATATTTTTCATTATTTATTTTAATTTTATAAAGAGGCGGTTGTGCTATATATATATGACCTCTTTCTATAATTTCTGGCATTTGTCTATAGAAAAAAGTTAATAATAAAGTTCTAATATGTGAACCATCAATATCTGCGTCTGTCATTATTATAATTTTATTATATTTAATTTTATTTGGGTTATAGTGTTTTTTGTTAATTCCTGTATTAATTCCACAACCAATTACAGAAATTAAAGATGATATTTCTTTTGAATCCATTATTTTATTAAAATTTGCTTTTTCAACATTTAAAATTTTACCTTTTAATGATAAAATTGCTTGTGTTTTTCTATCTCTCCCTTGTTTTGCTGACCCCCCAGCTGAATCTCCTTCTACCAAATATAATTCAGATAATAATGGATTATTTTCTTGGCAATTTGCTAATTTATTTGTTAAATTATAATTAATTATTGTTTTTTTTTTTGAAATTTCATGTAATTTATTTGTTGTTTTCCTTACTTTATAAGAATTTATTATTTTTTGAATAATTTTTTTTTTATCTGTTTTATTTTTTTTTAAATATTTTTTAAATTTTTTAATTATTACTGATTCAATAGTTTTTTTAACATTTAAAGAAATTAATTTATTTTTAGTTTGTGATGAAAACTTTGGGTTGTATAATTTTATTGAAATAACACATACTAATCCTATTTTATTATCATCGCTTGTAATTTTTTTATTTTTTTTTTTTTTATATATAAAATTATTTAAAGTTTTAGTTATAGCACACTTTAATCCAGAAAGGTGACTACCTCCATCAATTTGTTTTATATTATTAGTAAAACAATATATATATTCATTTATTCCACTATTCCATTGCATTGCAAGATCAATATTAATATTATTTTTAATTGTTGAAATTTCGAAAATTTTTTTATGTGTTTTTTTTTTTTTTTTGTTTAAAAATTTAATAAAAGATTTTAATTTCCCATTATGTTTTAAAAAATCATTTTTATTATTATATATATCTCTTATTAAAAATGAAATTTTAGGATTTAAAAAAGTTAATTCATGTAATCTTTTTAATAAAATATAATAATTAAAATTAGTAATATTAGTAAATATAGATAAATTTGGCCAGAATCGTATAATTGTCCCATTTTTTTTAGTTTTTTTAATTAATTTTAATTTATTAATAGGATTTCCGTTATTATACAATTGTTTATAATTTTTTTTTTTTCTAAAAATTATTAATTTTAATTTTTTTGATAAAGCATTTACAATTGATATCCCCACTCCATGAGAACCACCAGTTTTTTCCTTATTATTATTAAATTTACTACCTGTATGTAAAACAGTCATTAATATTTCTGCTATTGAGATTTTTTCACCCTTATAAATATTTGTTGGAATTCCTCTTCCATTATCTTGAATTGATATAGATTTATCATTGTGTATAGTAACAATAATTTTATTACATTTTCCTATAATAATTTCATCTACAGAATTATCTATAATCTCAAAAACCATGTGATGTAATCCATTTCCGTTATCTATTCCTCCTATATACATACTAGGACATTTACGAACAACTTCTAAACCTTTTAAAATTTTAATATTTTCATAATTATTTAACATTTTATTATTCTTATAATAATTTTTATTTATTTATATATAAATATTATAATAAATAAATAAATAATATAAATATAAATATAAATATAAATATAAATATAAATATTTTTAGCGGGAGTTGGAATTGAACCAACGACCTTCGGGTTATGAGCCCGACGAGCTACCAACTGCTCTATCCCGCTAATATTTAATTATAATTAATTATATATAATTTTCAACTATATTTATATTTAAAATATAAAATATTATCGCAATATAATTAAATATTATTATTATTATTATTATTATTATTATTTATTTTCATTATTGGAAATAATATTACATCTTTAATTGTATTACTATTAGTTAATATCATTATTATACGATCTATTCCTATTCCTAAACCAGCTGTTGGTGGTAAACCATATTCTAAGGCTTTAATATAATCTTTATCATTAAATATTATAGAATTATTATGTTTTAAATTTTTAATTTGCTCTTTAAATCTTTTATATTGATCTTTAGAATTATTTAGTTCTGAAAAACCATTACAAATTTCTATACCACCTATAAATAATTCAAACCTATCAGCTATACTTGGATTATTAGAATTTCTTTTAGATAATGGAGAAACTTCAATAGGATATTCAATAATAAATGTAGGTTTAATTAATTTTGATATAACTAGTATTTCAAATATTTTATTAATAAAATTTCCTATTTTATAATATTTTTTTATTTTTATATTTAAAGATTTTAAAATTTTTTTTAAATAAAAAACATTATAAATATATTTTGTATTTATATATTTGCAATATTTTTTAATTGAATTATACATTGTTATTTTTTTAAATGGTTTTGTAAAATTTAATAAATAATTTTTATATAATATTTTTTTTTTATTTAAAAATTTTATAACTATATTTTTTAATAAAGTTTCAATAAATTTTATTAAAATTTTATAATTTGCATATGCTATATAAATTTCCATCATTGTAAATTCTGGATTATGTTTATAAGATATTCCCTCATTTCTAAAATTTTTATTAATTTCATAAACTCTTTCAAATCCACCTATTACTAGGCGTTTTAGATATAACTCTGGGGAAATACGTAAATACATTTTAATATTTAAAGAGTTATGATATGTTATAAATGGTTTAGCTGTAGCACCACCTGGGATTGTTTGAATTATTGGAGTTTCAACTTCTATAAATTTATTTATATTCATATAATTACGTATATAAAATATAATTTTAGAACGTATTTTAAATATATTATTTGATTTATTATTAATTATTAAATCCAAATAACGCTGTCTATATCTTATTTCTTTATCTAAAATTTTATTAAATTTTTCTGGTAAAATGCGTATTGATTTTGTTAAAATATATAATTCAATACATAAAATTGAAATTTCACCAGTTTTTGTTTTAAATAGTAATCCTTTCGCTCCTATGATATCACCTAAATTCCATTTTTTAAATTTTTTATTATATAAAGATTTAGATAATTTATTTTTAGATATATATAATTGAATATATCCTTCCATATCTTTTAATTTTACAAAAGAAGCTGATCCTAATATTCTTCTATTTATCATTCTTCCTGCGACACTTACGATTTTTTTTTTTTTTTTAATAATATCATATTTATTATTAATTTGTTTTGAAGTATTAATACGTATAAAATTTTTATTAAATTTCTTTGTTTTATTTAAAATAGTTTTTTTAGTATATTTTTTTTTAATTTTATAATTAATATTTAAATATTTTTTCTTAACAATCATTATTAATTTCGTCTTTTAATTTTTTAATAATAAATAAATCTAAATTACCATTTAATATATATTTTATATCATTTGTTTTTAAATTCGCTTTAATATCTTTAATTATAGAATCATCTAAAATATATGATCTTATTTGATTACTCCATGATATACTTGATTTACTATCATTTATTTTTTTTTTTTCCTCTTTTTTTTTAATGTTTTTTAAATTTAATAATTTTATATTTAATTGTTTAATTGCTATTGTTTTATTTATATGTTGTGAGCGATTATTTTGGCATTTTACGGTGATATTAGTTGGTAAGTGAGTAATTCTAACTGCTGATTCTGTTTTATTTACATGTTGTCCCCCTGATCCTGAAGATTTATATAAATTAATATTTAGATCAGAATTTTTAATGTTTATTTTATTAATATTATTAATATTATTATATTCAGGATAAACAAACACTGAACTAAAAGAAGTATGTCTTTTTTTTTTATTTTTAACAGTTTTTTTTCTAATTAATCTATGAATTCCAGTTTCAGTTCTTAACCAACCATATGCATAATCACCAATTATTTTAATAGTAACCGATTTAATACTTATTGCATTACTTTTTATTTTTTTTATAATTTTAACTTTAAATTTTTTTTTTTCTGCCCATTTTAAATACATATTTAATAAAATTTGATTCCAATTTTGAGAATCTATACCTCCTGATCCAGATTTAATATTTAAATAGCAATTTAAATTATCATTTTTTCCTAAAAATATACTTTTGTTTTCTAAATTATTAATTATTTTTTTAATTTTTTCCCTTTCTTTTTTAATATAATTTAAAATTTCTTTATCTTTAGTTTGTTTAAATATTTCTAATAGTTCAATATTATCATATATTTTTTTTTTTAAAAAAATAATTTTTTTTATAATTTTTTTAATTAAATAATATTTTTTTTTAAATTTTAAAAATAAATTTTGATTATTATATAAAATATTTTTTTTTAATTTTTTTTTAATTTTTTTTAAAATTTTTTTTTTTTTAGTATAATTAATTTTTTTTTTAATATAAATAAATTGTTTTATATTTTTTTGAATTTTGTAATTTAAAAAATTATTTTCATTCATATAATTTTAAATTTTATATTTTTATTAAAATATTATATTAAATATTTTATTATTTAAAATAAATAATTTTTAAATATTTATTTTAATTAATATGTTTTATTTTTAATATTTTATAATTGTTGTAAAATATTTTAATTTATTAATTTAATATTTTTATTATTTTAAAAGGTTTTAAAAAAAATGAAAATTATTGGAATATTGACAAGTGGTGGTGATTCACCAGGAATGAATTCTGCTATTAATGGTATTTTAAATACCGCTTATTTAAATGATATTTTGGTTTTTGGAATTTATAATGGATATAAAGGTTTATATGAAAATAATATTAAAAAAATATTAAATTATAATAAATTATTTACTTTAAATAATGTTGGTGGTACATATTTAGGTTCTTCAAGATTTGAAAAGTTTAAAGAAAAAAAAATTAGATTTAAAGCTATTAGTAATCTTAAAAATAATAATATTAATTCATTAATTATTATAGGTGGTAATGGTTCATATATAGGTTCAAAATATTTAATTGAGGAAGGATTTTCTTGTATAAATTTACCAGGTACAATTGATAATGATGTTATTTGTACTGATTATACTATAGGTTATTTTACAGCTTTAGAAACAATAGTTGAATCTATAGATCGTATTAGAGATACTGCATTTTCACATCAAAGTATATTTATAATTGAAGTAATGGGTAGATATTGCGGAAATTTAGCTATTGCCGCCGCTATTGCTGGAAAATGTGAATTTTTTATAATTCCAGAAATAAAATTTAATATTAAAAATTTAATTAATGAAATTAAATATAAAATTTTACAAGGTATTAAAAATGCAATTATAATTATTACTGAAAATATATGTAATATTAACAAGTTTTCAGAATATATTAAAAAAAAAATTAAAAAAGAAATACGTACAATTATATTAGGTCATGTTCAAAGAGGTGGTAAACCTGTATCATATGATAGAATTTTAGGATATCGTATGGGAACATATGCAGTTAATTTATTATTAAAAGGATATAATAATGTATGTGTTGGTATTAAAAATAATAAATTAATATATAGTAATGTAATTAAGGAAATTTTTAGAATTAATAAATGTAGCTAAAAATATTTTATGATATAGAATTTAATAATTTATTTTATATAATTATTTAATACAAATAAGATAATTATGAAAGTAATAACTAGATTCGCTCCAAGCCCCACAGGATATTTACATATTGGAGGGGCTCGTACAGCATTATATTCGTGGTTGTTTAGTCGTAGTAATAAAGGTTTATTTTTATTAAGAATAGAAGATACCGATATTAATCGTTCTAATGTTAAATCAGTTAATTCTATTATCGAAGGATTAAAATGGTTAAAAATTGATTGGGATAACACCCCTTTTTTTCAAACTAATAATCTTTATAAATATAATAAAATTATAATTAAAATGTTAAATAATGGTAATGCATATAAATGTTATTGTTCAAAAAATCGATTAAATTTATTACGTAACTATCAAATTAAAAATAATATAAAGCCTCATTATGATAGATTTTGCATTTATTTTAAAGAAAATGTTAATAGAAATAAATATGTTATTCGTTTTTTAAATCCTGATAATGGTTATGTTGTTTTTAATGATAAAGTTAGAGGAATAATTAAAATATATAATAAAGAATTGGATGATTTTATAATTTGTAGAGAAAACGGTATACCAACATATAATTTTAGTTCAGTTATAGATGATATAAATATGAATGTATCACATATTATTAGAGGTGAAGAACATATTAATAATACTCCTAAGCAGATTAATATTTTTAAAAGTTTAGGTTGTAAAATACCTAAGTATGCTCATGTTTCTATAATTTTAGGTAATGATGGAAAGAAATTATCTAAAAGATATTTTACAAATAATATAAATGAATATAAAAATAAAGGATATATACCTGAAGCTTTAATTAATTATATATTAAAACTTGGATGGTCATATAAAGATAAGGAAATTTTTACAATTTCAGAAATGAAAAAATATTTTAATTTAAAAAATTTTGTTAAATCATCTAGTATTTTTGATATTAAAAAATTAAATTGGGTTAATCAATATTATATTAATAATATGTCTATTAAAAAGATTAAATTAAATATTTTACCATATATTAATAAAATAAAGTTAAAAATAAATGGAAAACCAAAAATTGAAAATATTATTAAATTATTTAATAAACGTTGTAAAAATTTAATTGAAATGTCTAAATCGTTTAGATATATATATAATAAAGATATTTTATTAAATTATAAAATCATTAATAATATTTTAAAATTTAAAAATATTTATAAAATATTTATAATTATTTATAATAAATTTAATAAAATTAAATTTTGGACTCTTAAAAATATTACTAATAAAATATTAGAAATTAAAAATGAATTTAATTTAAATATTTACAATATATATATGCCTTTACGTATTGTTATCACTGGTAAAGAAATATCACCTAATATAAATAATATTATTTATATAATTAAAAAAAAAAAAACTTTATACCGTATAAATAAATTAATTAATATTTTATTAAATTTTAAAATATAGTTTGTTTTATATAAAAAAAGAATTATTATTTAAAATATCTTTTTTATTTGCATATATTATATTGGTTATTTTTGTTATTTTTTTGTTTTCTTCCTCGCTTTTTTTTTTAAATTTTATTTCTTTATTTATTTTTAAAGTTTTTTGTCCTCCTGTCATAAATAAATAAACTTTAGTTAATAATTTTGCATCAATTAAAGCACTATGAAATATTCTTTTACTTTTATCAATTTCGAAACGTTTACATAATGAATTTAAACTATTGTTTTTTCTTGGAAAAAGTTTTCTTGCAATAGCTAAAGTATCAATTATATTACAAAAATTTTCAATTTTTATATATTTTTTATTAATTAAAGAAAATTCGTAATTTATAAAATTTACATCAAACATCGCATTATGTGCTATTAAATCAGCATTTTTAATTAATTGTAAAAATTCATTTGAAATTTCTTTAAAACATCTTTTATTTTTTAAAAATTTATTACTAATTCCATGTATATTGAAAGCTTCAATATCAATTAATCTATTTGGATTAAGATATGTGTGGAAAATTTTTCCTGTAAATTTACGGTCTATTAATTCTATAGCACCAATTTCTATAATACGATGTCCTATATAAGGTAATCCAAATTTATTTAAACCAGTTGTTTCTGTATCAAAAACTATTTGTCTTTTTTTTTTATATATTTTCATATTTTTAAAATTTGTTATTTTTTAATGTAATTATTCTATTAAAAATTAAATTATTTTTATATTTATAATCATTTAAATTAAAATATCCAATGCGTTCAAATTGATATTTATCTTTTTTTTTTGAATAAAATAAACTAGGTTCAATATAGCTATTTTTAATAACTAAAGAAAATGGGTTAATTATTGAAATTAAATTTTTAAATTTTATAGGGTTTTTTTTTTTAAATAAATAATTATATAAATTTATATTTATTAATATAGAATGTTTTTTTGAAACCCAATGAATAATATTATATTTTTTTTTTTTTGAAGTGTTTAAAGTATTTAAAGTGTTTAAAGTGTTTAAAGTATTTAAATAATAATTGCAATAAATTTTTTTTATAATACCACAAGTATTTTTAATTATTTTTTCAGCTTTAATTATATAAGAATTTCTTAATTTTATTTTTTTTCCTACAATTAAACATTTATAATTTTTATTATATTTTTCTTTAAAATCATTTTTGTCAATATAAATTTCCCTACTAAATGGAATAATACGGAAATTTTCTTTTTTATTTTTTATATTTTTAGATATTAAAATCATTTCTGTTTGTTTGCCCATGTTTTTAATAATTATTATTAATGGATTTAATACACCCATAACACGCAAAGCATTTTTATTTAAATCTTTCCTAATATAAGATTCTAACATAACAATATCAATTATATTTTCTTTTTTACTGACTCCTATGTTTTTACAAAAGGAAATAATAGATTTAGGATTATAACCTCTTTTCCTATAAGCTGATAAAGTTGGCATTCTTGGGTCATCCCATTTATTTACTATTTTATTGTTAATTAAAAAATTTAATTTTTTTTTAGATAATATTGTAAATGTTAAATTTAGTTTAGAAAATTCATATTGACAAGGTTTAAATAATATTGTTAAATTTTTTAATATCCAATTATATAAAATACGATTTTCAATAAATTCGATTGTACATAATGAATGTGATATTTTTTCTATTGAATCAGAAATGCAATGTGAAAAATCATAAGTTGGAAAAATACACCATTTTTTATTAGTTTGATGATGTGAAATATATTTAATTCTATATATTATTGGATCACGCATTATAATATTATATGAAGACATATTAATTTTAGCACGTAAACATACTGATTCTTCTGAAAAATACCCACCTTTCATTTTTTTGAACATATTTAAATTTTCTTTAATACTTTTTTTTCTATAAGGACTGTTTTTACCTAAATTAATTAAATCACCTTTATATTTTTTAATTTTATTTTTAGATAACTCTTCTACATATGCCAATTTTTTATTTATTAATTCTATTGCATAATTGTAAATTTTATTAAAATAATTAGAAGTATAATAAATTTTATTTATTTTTATCCCTAACCATTTAATATCTTTTTTAATAGATTTAATATATTTAATATTTTCATATAATGGATTTGTATCGTCAAATCTTAAATTGCATACCCCCTTATATTTTTTAGCTATATTAAAATTTAATAATAAAGATTTAACATGCCCTATATGTAAATATCCATTTGGTTCTGGTGGAAATCTTGTTTTTATTTTTTTATATTTTTTGTATAATAAATCTTTGTTAATAATGCTTATTATAAAATTTTTTTCGGGATTTTTTTTTTGTTTTTTCATTTATTTACCCATTAATAATATTTTTAAATTATTTTTATTATAATATTATTTAATTTTAAAAACATTTTAAAATACTTGACATTTACTTTAATATTATTTAATTTTATAATATATATTAAAATATTTAATTTTTATTATAAGTTAATTTGAAAAAAAAAAATTATTGGTTAAATAGAAATTTTAAAGATAAATATGTTTATTATGCTAAAAAAAGAAAATTAAGATCACGTGCATGGTTTAAACTTGATGAAATACAAAAACATTATAAAATATTTAAAAAAAATATAATTGTAGTGGATTTAGGTGCAGCTCCTGGTGGTTGGTCTAAATATGTTAAAAGTCAAATAGGCGAAAATGGTACTGTTATTGCGTATGATTGTAAAAAAATAAATCCTATCAATAATATTAAATTTTTTAAAGAAAATATTTTAAAAAGTAATTTTATTGAAAAAATAACAAATTATGTTGGTTTTAACAAAGTTGATGTTATTATTTCGGATCTTTCTCCTAATATTAGTGGAATTTCATTAATTGATGTTTCTAAAGTAATGGATTTATTTTTATTAGTTATTAAAATTTGTAAAAATATTTTAAAATTAAAAGGAATATGTGTTATTAAAATTTTTCAAGGTTATAATTATGAATATTATATTAAATATATTTCTAAAATATTCAAAAAAATTAAAATTTTTAAACCTAATTCTTCTCGTTCAAATTCTAAAGAAATATATATAATAGCATTTAATTTTTTAAAAAATTTCTAAAATTTTAAAAAGGATTAAAATTAATGAATAAGTTTATTAAAAAAATAGTTTTGTATTTATTTGTAATATTTTCCCTATTTTTTTTTTTACAGAATTCAATTTCTAAAATATATAATAATAATGATGTTGAATATTCTAAATTTATTTCAGATTTAACTCAAAATAAAATAAAAGAAGTAAAAATAAATGATAAAAAAATTAATGTTATTAAAAAAAATGATGATATATATAATACTTATATTCCAATAAATGATCCTAAATTATTAGATACTTTATTAATTAAAAATGTAAAAATTATAGGAAATGAATTTAATAAAAATAATATTTTTTTTACTATTTTTATATCTTGGGCACCAATGTTTTTATTAATTGGAATTTGGATATTTTTTGTTAAACAAATACAAAATGGGGGTAAAAATGTAATTAATTTTATAAAAAGTAAAGTTAAATTAATGAAACCTAATCAAATTAAAGTAACTTTTAAAGATGTTGCTGGTTGCAATGAAGTAAAAGAAGAATTAAAAGAAATTATTGATTTTTTTAAAAATTCAGATAGTTTTAAAAAAATAGGGTGTAAAATTCCTAAAGGAATTTTAATGATTGGCCCACCTGGTACTGGAAAAACATTATTAGCTAAAGCTATTGCTGGTGAATCAAAAGTTCCTTTTTTAAATGTTTCGGGTTCTGAATTTGTAGAAATGTTTGTTGGAGTAGGAGCTTCACGTGTTAGAAATTTATTCATGCAAGCTAAAAGGAATTCACCCTGTATTATTTTTATTGATGAACTTGATGCTATTGGAAGGCAAAGAGGATATGGTATTAGTGGAAATAATGATGAAAGAGAACAAACTTTAAATCAAATTTTAGTAGAAATGGATGGTTTTGAAGAAAACCCAGGTGTTATTATTATAGCAGCAACAAATAGACCAGATGTTTTAGATAAAGCTTTATTAAGACCCGGACGTTTTGATAGAAAGGTGTATATTGGGCTTCCAGATATAAAAGGAAGAGAAGAAATTTTAAAAGTTCATATACGTAATATAATAACATCTAAAAATATTGATTTATTATTAATAGCAAGGGGTACACCAGGATTTTCAGGTGCTGATTTATCAAATTTAATTAATGAAGCTGCTTTATTAGCTGTTCGTGATAATAAAAGAAAAGTAACAATGTTTGAATTAGAAAAAGCAAGGGATAAAATTATATTGGGAGTTGAAAAAAAATCTTTATTTCTTTCAAAAGAACAAAAGGAATTAATAGCATTTCATGAATCAGGTCATGCTATTATTGGTTATTTAATGTCTGATCATGATCCTATTTATAAAGTTAGTATTGTACCTAGAGGTTATGCTTTAGGTATTACCTTTTTTCTTCCTAAAAATGATATTTTAAATGAAAATTATAAAAGATTAGAAAATAAAATATCAACTTTATATGGTGGTCGTGTAGCGGAAGAAATAATATATGGTAAATGTAATATATCTACAGGATCTTATAATGATATTAAAAATGCAACTTTAATAGCACGTAATATGGTTACTAAGTGGGGTTTTTCAAAAAAATTAGGACCACTTTTATATGATAATGATGATTATTTAACAGAAAATAATAAAAATAAATTAAAATTTATATCTGATGCAACATTATATATGATTGATCAAGAAATTAAAATAATAATAAAAAATAATTATATTAAAGCTTATAATTTATTAATTAAAAATATAGATATTTTATATTTTATGAAGGAATCTTTAATTAAACATGAAACTTTAAATTATGAACAAATTAAAAAAATAATGCTTCGCGTGAAATAAAAATTTTAATAAATATAGTTAGAATCAGTAATTTTTTACTGGTTCTAACTTTAATATAATATTTACAATATTATTTAAATATATTAAACTTTGTAATTATTGTATTTAAAATTAGCATTATAAGATGATCTAACAAAAGGTCCACAAAAAGCATAATTAAATCCCATTTTTAAAGATTTTTTCCCCAGTATATTAAATTTTATAGGTTTAATATATTGTTTAACATACTCATGTTTATAACTTGGTTGTAAATATTGCCCTATGGTAATTATATTTACTCCTTTATTACGTAATTTATAAATAACTTCTAAAATTTCAATATTTTTTTCACCTAAGCCAATCATCAAACCAGATTTTGTTGGGATTTTTGGTTGTATATTTTTAAATTTTTTTAAAATTTTTAATGATTTTTTATATTTAGAATCAGGTAAAATTTTTTTATAAATTCTAAATATAGTTTCTAAATTATGGTTAAAAATATTAGGAGTATTAAAATTGAAAATTTTTAATGCATTATTCATGCAATTTTTAAAATCAGGAACTAATATTTCAATTTTAATTTTTTTATTATATTTTATATATTTAATACAGTTATAAAAATGTTTTGCACCTCCATCTTTTAAATCATCTCTATTAACTGAAGTTAATACTATATAATTTAATTTCATATATTTAATTGTATTTACAATTTTTTGAGGTTCATTTAAATTTATTTTTAAAGGTCTTCCTTTTTTAATATTACAAAATTTACAATTTCTAGTGCAAATATTACCTAAAATCATAAAAGTTGCAATTCCTTTATTAAAACATTCATATAAATTTGGACAAGCTGCTTCTTTGCAAACTGAATTAATTTTATTTTTATATAAAATATCTTTTGTTTTATTAATATTTTTATATGTTTGTGGTATTTTTATTTTAATCCATTTTGGTTTTTTTAAAATATTCAAAATATTGCCTATATTTAAGTAAAAAATATATATTAAACAAAATTATTAAAATATTTATAAAAAAAAGAATTTATATTTTTAAAAAATTATTTATAAATATTGCAATTTAATATATTTTTAATTAAAATGTAATACATTTTTAGCAGTATAATTATTTATGCGTCTGTAACTCAGTTGGTTAGAGTATCATTTTGACACAATGAAAGTCGATGGTTCAATTCCATCCAGACGCATTTTTATTTTATATAATATTTTTATTTATATTATTATTATTATTATTATAATAATTAATTATTTTTAAATTAATTTTAATTTTTAATTTTATAAAAATATTAATATTATAATTACTTATTATTTTATTTAAGTTATATTATATTATAATATTTTGTTTAAATTAAATTTAAATAAAATATAAATTTAAATATTTTAATTATTTTTTTAAAAATTAAACAATAAATTAAAATGCGGAAAAAAAAAAAATTTACACCTAAAAAAAAAATGGGCCAAAATTTTTTAAATAATTTATATATTATAAAAAAAATTGTTAAAATAATTAAAATTAAAAAAAATGATATATTATTAGAAATTGGTTCTGGATTTGGTGTAATTTCGAAATTTTTAATTTTTAAAATATATAAAATTATTTTAATAGAAATTGATTTAAATTTAATTTTTTTTTTAAAAAATTTTTTACAATTCAAAAAAAAAAAAATTTTAATTTATAAAAAGAATATTTTAAAAATTAATTTATCAAATATAGTTAAAAAAGAAAGTAAATTATTAATTTTATTTGGTAATATTCCATATAATATATCAACAAATTTTATTTTTTATATTATAAAATATTTATATTATATAAAATATGTATATATTTTATTACAAAAAGAATTTTTTGATAAACTTGTATCAATTAATAATATTAAAAGAAATGGGCGTTTAAATATTATTATTAGATATTATTTTAATATTAAACCTATATTTAAAATATCAAAAAAAGCTTTTATTCCTAAACCCAAAGTAAAATCTATATTGTTATTTTTAAATCCTTTTATTAAAAAATATTATGTAAATAATATTAATATTTTAAAATTAATAATTAAAATATCTTTTAAACAACGTAGGAAAAAAATTAAAAATAATTTTAAAAATATATTTACAAAAAAACAATTACAATTAGTAAAAATAAATCCTAATTGCAGAGCTGAAAATATTTTGTTATCTGAATTTTGTATATTATCTAATTTAATTACAATTAATAGTTTTTATGAAAATAAATATTTTAAAATATAAATTTTTAGATAATTTTAAATTTTATATTATTATATAAATAGAGTTTAATTATGAAAATATTTTATAATTCAATTGTTAAAGGTTTTTTAAATGTTAAAAAAAAAATATTAATTAATGGTTGGATAAAAACTATAAGAAAATCAAAATATGGTATATCATTTATTTCAATATATGATGGTTCGTGTTTAAAAACATGTCAAGTAATTATAGATAAAACACTTAAAAATTATAATGAAATTTTAAATTTAACAACTGGATGTTCTATTGAAGTTATTGGTTTATTAGTTTTTTCTTTAGGGAAAAAACAAAATTTTGATATTAAAGCTATAACAGTAAATATTGTCGGATATATTAAAAAACCTAATATTTATCCTATATCTTCTAAATATCATAGTAAAGAATATTTAAGAGAAATACCTCATTTACGTTCAAGAACTAATTTAATTAGCGCTATTTCTAGAATTAGACATACTGTTTTTCAATCAATTCATAAATTTTTAAGTAAAAATGGTTTTTTTTGGATTTCAACACCTTTAATTACTTGTATTGATGCAGAAGGTTCTAGTAAAATGTTTAAGGTATCAACATTTAATTTCAAAAACATACCATATAAAAATAGCAATATTGATTTTAAAAAAGATTTTTTTGGTAAAGAAACATTTTTAACAGTTTCAGGACAATTAACAGGGGAAGCATATGCATGTTCATTGTCTAAAATTTATACTTTTGGACCTATATTTAGAGCCGAAAATTCCAATACAAGTAAACATTTATCAGAATTTTGGATGGTTGAACCTGAAATTGCATTTGCTACATTAGAAGATATAATTAATTTATCAGAAAATATGTTAAAATATATTTTTAAAAAAGTTTTAAATACAAGAATTGATGATTTATTATTTATAAATAATAATAGTAATAATAATGATAATAATAAAAACAATAATATTAATTATTTAATAAAATTTTTATATTCTAAAATAGAACAAATTAATTATACTACAGCAATTAAAATTTTATTAAAATCAAATATAAAATTTAAATTTCCAATAAAATGGGGATGTGATATATTTTCTGAACATGAACGTTATTTATGTGAAAAATATTTTAAAGGACCTATTATAATTACAAATTATCCTAAAAATATTAAATCATTTTATATGAAAATTAATAAAAATTGCAGAACTGTATCTAATATGGATATATTAGTACCTGGTATTGGTGAAATAATTGGGGGTTCTCAAAGAGAAGATAGATTAAATATATTAGATAAAAGGATGAGTGAAAATAAATTAAGTAAAAAAAAATATTGGTGGTATAGAGATATTCGTAAATACGGTTCTGTTCCTCATGCTGGTTTTGGAATGGGTTTTGAACGTATTTTAAATTATATAACTGGATTTAAAAATATTCGCGATGTTATACCATATCCTAGAACACCAAATTATATAGATTTTTAATTTTTAAATAAAAACATTTTATATTTTAATATTATTATTTTTTAAAAATGATCAATTAATAATTTACCATTTAAATGATCTATTTCATGTTGAATACATATTGCTTTTATATTTTTAGTTTTTAATATAAAAAAATTGTTGTTTTCATTTAAAGCTATAATTTTAATATATGAATAACGTTTAATAACATTAAATATACCAGGAATAGATAAACAACCTTCTTCTGAATAAATTTCCCCCTTTTTTTTTAAAATCTTTGGATTTATAAAAATATTTTTTTTATTTTTATTTTCTGAAATATCAATTATAAATATTTTTTTATTTATTCCCACTTGATTTGCTGCTAAACCTATACCTTTATTTTTATACATAATTTTAAACATATTATATATAATATTTTTAATTTTAAAATTTATTTTATTTATTGATTTAGTTTTATTTTTTAATATTTTATTAGGGTAATAAATTAATTTTAATAATAACATTTTATTTAACTAATTATAAATTTTTTCTAAAATATTTGTTATATTATTTTAAAAATATTTTAAAATATATTTTTAATTATATTTAATTATTTTTATAATACATATATATAATAATATCCTCTATAGTTAATATTGGTAAATTATATTTTTTTGAAAAATTTATAATTTCATTTAATTTAGACATACTTCCATCTTTATTTGTTAATTCACAAATTACTCCTATTTTTTTTAGTTTCGCAATTGATAATAAATCAATTGTAGCTTCAGTGTGTCCCTTACGTATTAACAATCCACCTGGTTGCGCACATAAAGGAAAAACATGTCCTGGTTTATTTAAATTAATAGATTTAACATTATTAGAAATAACAGTACGAATTGTTTTAATACGATCATGAGCTGAAACTCCTGTAGTTACATTTTTTTTTGATTCAATACTTATAGTAAATGGTGTTTTAAATTTACTTGAATTATTAACAACCATCATTGGTAATGATAATTTTTTTCTAAGTTTTTCAGTAATACAAAGACATACAATTCCACTACCATATCTTATTGATAATGCCATTTGTTTTATTGTCATATTTTCAGCACTAAAAATAATATCACCTTCATTTTCTCTATTTTTATCATCTAATAATATAACACCATTTTTTCTTTTCAATGCTTTTATAGCTATTTTAACACGTTCAATTGATGTGATAAATTTTATTGTATTTTTTATAATAACACCTCATATATTATTAAATAAATAATTAAATTTTAATAGATATTTTTGTTATATAAAATATTTTATTTTATTTTAAATTATTAATTAATTTTATTAATAATATTTATTTTTAAAATGGTAAATTAATTATTTTCCAATACAAAAATTAGAGAAAATTTCACTTATAATATTTCCCCCTTTTTTTTTCCCAATAATTTTATTTAATTCATTATTTACTAAAATTAAATTTTCAGCTAATATTTCTTCATAAAAAACATTTTTTAATGTTTTTTTAGCTTTTATTAAATAACATTTGGCTTTTTTTAGTAATTCTAAATGTCTTAAGCGAGATAAAAATATTCCTTCTGTAAAATTATTATTTAAATTTATTTTTTTTTTTAAGTGGTTTTTTAATAAATTAATACCTTTTAAATTATATAAGGATATACAAATTAAAGTATAGTTTTTTATTATAAATATTCCAGGTAATTCTTTTGTTAAATCTATTTTATTTCTTATAACTGTAATAGATAAATTTTGTGGGATTTTTTTTATAAAATTATATTTTAAATTTAAAAAATTTTTTTTTTTTTTTGAGTTTATTAAAAATAATAAATGATTTGATTTTTTAATTTCCCTTATTGTTTTTTTAATTCCAATTTTTTCTATTTTGTTTTTTGTTTTACGTAATCCTGCTGTATCAACAATGTTTATTTGAATATTATTAATTTGAATATGTTTATTTAATATATCTCTAGTAGTTCCAAATAATTTATTAACTATTGAAACTTTTTCACCACTTAAAATATTAATTAAACTTGATTTACCAACATTTGGTAAACCCGCTATTACTACTTTAATACCTTCTCTAATATTATAGTTTATATTTGTATTTTTTAATATATTATTAATATTATTAATAATATTATTTATTGAATTTTTAATGTTTTTTTTTTTTATTATATTTAAATTATTTTCAAAAAAATTTATTTGTGCTTCTAAATTTATTCTTAAATTATTAATTATGTTAATAATATTATTTATTTTAATAGAAAAATTTCCATTAAAAGAAGATATTGCTAATTTTGCTGATAATATAGAATTAGCATTAATTAAATCAGAAATAGCTTCGGCTTGTATTAAATCTATTTTATTATTTAAAAAAGCACGTTCTAAAAATTCCCCTGGTTTTGCTATACGAATTTTATTTTTTTTTAAAATACTTTCAATTAATAAATTTATATTAATAATACTTCCATGTGCATGTAATTCTAAAACATCTTCTCCAGTAAAAGAATGGGGTTTTGGAAACCATAAAGCAATTCCTTTATCTATAATATTATTATTATAATCATAAAAGGGTAAATAATAAGCATAACGAGGTTTAAGTTTTTTTTTTAAAACAAAATGAGATATTTTTTTAGCATTTAAACCTGAAATTCTAATAATTCCAATTCCTCCTCTACCTATAGGTGTAGCTTGTGCTATAATTGTTTCTTTATGATTCATATTTTAATTTTTAATTTTATTTTTAAATATTTAAATTTTATAATTTTTTTTATATATTCTTTTTTGTTGAAATATAATAAAAATATTGTTTATTATATAATAAATAATTAATCCAGAAGGAAACCAAAAGAAAAAAAAACTATAAAAAATAGGTATAAAACACATAAGTTTCTTTTGAATTGAATTTTCTATATTTACAGGTGATATTTTTTGTATATAATACATTGTTATACTTAATAATATCGGTAAAATATAATATGGATCTTTTGAAGAAAGATCATGTACCCAAAAAATAAATTTCGAATGCCTTAATTCAACAGATTCTATTAAAATACTATATAGTGATAAAAAAATTGGCATTTGTATTAAAACAGGTATCAAACCTAACAAAGGATTAATTTTTTCTTTTTTATATAATTTTAATATCTCCTCATTTAATATATCTTGATTATTTTTATTAATTTCTTTTATTTTTTTAATTTTAGGATTTAATAAAAGCACTTTTTTTAAATAAATATATTGAAATTTTGATATTGGATACATAATTAAACGTAAAAATAATGTTATAAATATTATTGAAAAACCCCAATTATGTAAAATATTATGTATATTTTTTAATATTTTAAATAAAGGTTTAGATATAAACCATAAAAAACCGTAATCTATTGTTGAACTTAAATATGGTGATATTTTTTCCATATCGTTTTGTAATTTAGGTCCTATCCATAAAGACATTTTAAAACTTTGAATTTTAAATGGTTTAATATTTATTGGTTTTGATTGAAATCCAATTGTGCAAATTTTTTTATTTAATTTTTCAGCATAAAAAATATTACTTATTTTATTAATTGGAATTATTGCGGTTGTGAAATATTTTTGTAACATTGCTATCCAACCATTTTTAGTGTTTATATTTATATTAATATTATCATTAAAAGATATTTTTTTATATTTTTCAATATCTGTAGAATATGCTATCCCCCTAAAGTTTTTATTAATATTATCGTTATTTTTTTTATCATTTGTAGGTAAATTTATTGTTTGTTTAATTTGCCCATATGAACTTAATTTAATTGGTATTATATTATTATTAATGAAAGTATTAATTATTTTAATTTCATAACTATTTTTTTTTAATATTAAAGTTTTAATTAGAATGTTATTATTATTATATTTATAATACATAGGAATTGATATGTAATTTTCGTTATTATTTATTGAATAATAATTTTTTTCAACTTTAAAATTTGGTATTATTTTTTTATTTATATTGTTAATTGAATATTTTTTTTCAATTAAATTATTATTAATTTGATAAATAAAAGAATTAGTTGTTTTTAAAAGTTCAACTGATTTTTTTGAATTTAATTCTCTTTTATATTTTAATAATTTAGCTTTTTCTATAATACCACCATTAGTATTAATAGTTAAATATAATAAATCAGTTTTAATTTTTATTTTTTTATATTCTTTTGTTTTATTATTAATAATTTTGTTATAATTAAAATTAATGTAATTTAAATTTTGATTGTTATTATTATTATTATTATTATTATTATTATTATAATTTTCTGAATTTTTATTATTTTTAAATAATATAAATAAAATAGGAAAACTTAAAAATAAAATTATTAAAAATAATTTACGGTTTATTTTCAAAATTAATTTCTCAATATTGATTTTTAAATAAAATTAAAATATTACAAATATAAAATTTTGAAAGTAAATTTAATAATATTTAAAATTCCAAATTTTTTCTAAATTTATAATAAATTTATAACTATTTAATTCGTATAATTTACTTTTAGAAATAATAACAAAATCTAATAAAGGTAATAAATATTGATTATATCTAAAACTTTGTATAGCAATGCGTCTAAATTTATTTCTATCATGGGAATATTTAATATGTTTTTTAGTGATGATTAAACCTAATCTAGCATATTCTAAGTTATTAATAGTTTTAATAATAGTAAAATATTTATTATTATATATGGTTGATTTTTTAAATTTTAATAATAAGTTATTATTTAATAATTTTAAATTTTTTTTATAATTAAAATTTATCATTTTAAAATTATTTAAAAGAAATTAATTTTTTCCTACATTTGTTACGTCTTCTTGATAATATTTTACGCCCGTTTTTTTTTGACATTTTTATTCTAAATCCATGTTTTTTATTTCTTTTATAAATAGATGGTTGAAATGTATATTTCATTAAATTGTCTTATTAAAATAAATTGTAAATTTTAATATATTTATTATAATATGATATATTTATAATTTTTAAAATTTATAATTTAAATATAAATAATATTGATAATTAATACATAATATAAATAATTTATAATATATAATATATTATGAAATATATTTATAAGGATTTAAAAAAAATGTCTAAAAAAATAATAATAATTGGTGGTGGTGTTAGTGGTTTAGAATTAACTAAACTTTTAGGTAAAAAAATAGGGAAAAAAAACAGTATAATACTTATAGATAAAAATTTAAATCATATTTGGAAACCTATATTACATGAAATAGCCACAGGTTATTTAGATGCAAATTTAAATATTATTAGTTTTTTAGAATATTCTAAAGTTTATAATTATAATTTTATATTAGGATCATTAATTAATATTGATAAATACAAAAAAAATATAAGATATGAATTTTTAAATAATATAAATAATAAAAAAATTATTGGGAAAATAAAATATGATATACTTGTTGTTGCATTAGGTAGTATATCTAATGATTTTAATATTCCTGGAGTTAAAAAATATTGTTATTTTTTAGATAATATTAAACAAGCAATGTTATTGCATAAAAAAATATTTAATATTTTAATAAATTTTAATAATAGTGAAAATAAAAGTAAATTTAATAATATTAATATTGTTATTGTAGGAGGGGGTGCAACAGGGGTGGAATTATCTGCTGAAATAATAAATTTAATAAAAAAACTTAAAAAATATAATTATAAATATTTAAATAAAAAAAAAATAAATATTATAATTATTGAAGCTGGATTTAAAATTTTATCATTATTACCTTCTAAAATTTCATTTTATGTACATAATAAATTAAATGAAATAGGAATTAATATTTTAACTAAAACTATAGTTACTAATGTGTATAAACACGGATTAAAAACTAAAACAAATTTTTATATTAGTACTGATTTAATAGTTTGGGCTGCAGGAATAAAAGCACCTGATTTTATTAAACATATAAAGGGATTAGAAATTAATAATATTAATCAATTTTTAATTAAACCTACTTTACAAACTACTTTAGATTCTAATATTTTTGCCATAGGTGATTGTTCATCTTTAAAAATAAATAATAAATTTATTCCTGCTCGTGCTCAATCTGCTCATCAAATGGTAAAAATATGCTTTACAAATATCATATCAATTATAAATAAAAAACCTATGAAATGTTTTAAATATAATGACTATGGTACCTTAATATCTTTATCTGAATTTAATACAATAGGATATTTAATTATAAATATAATAAATAAAAAAATAATAATTAAGGGGTTTTTAGCTCGTTTTATATATATTATATTATATAAATTACATCAAACTAAAATATTAGGATATAATAGAACTTTGTTATTTATAATAATTAATATAATTAATAAATTTATTCGTCATAAAATTAAAATAAAGTAATTTATTATATTTATATTTTTTTAAAATTAAATGAAGATCCGCAATTACATGTTGTTTTCATATTTGTATTTTTAATAACAAATTTTGTTTCTTCTAAATAACAATAATAAAATAAATGACTTCCTGATAAATATTGAAAACTTATTGGATCAATAACTATTATTATATTTTTTTTTAAAATACATATATCATTTTTTTTTTTTTTATTTGTTAAAACAAAACCATATTTTAACCCCCCGCATCCCCCTCCTTTAATAAAAATTCTTAATTTTTTTTTATTTTCATTTGTTATAGAATTAATTTTATTAATGGCTGTTTTGTTTATATTGAAAGTGAGAAAATTATTCATTTTATTTTATAATAATTAATAAAATATAAAATATACATCTGGAAGGATTTGAACCTTCGACCGCTCGGTTCGTAGCCAAGTGCTCTATCCAACTGAGCTACAGATGCATTACGGTGAGACGGGGATTTGAACCCCGGATACTTTTATAATGTATACTCCCTTAGCAGAGGAGCGCCTTCAGCCACTTGGCTATCTCACCATGTAAATTTTTTTTTTTAAAAAAAAAAAAAAATTTTAAAATTTAATAATTTTGTAATTCTATAATATTATATATTAATATTCTTATCAAAACGTTTTAAATAATTCTATACTATATCAATATTAATATCAGTGTTGATATTGGTTTTATAGTTTATTTCAGGAAAATTAAAACCAAATAAATTAAGAAAATCTATTTTACAATTTTCAAAATCTGTTTTTTCTTTAAAATTATTTGTATTAACATTTCTCCATATTTTTTGACATTCTCTTTGTATATTTTTTCGTTTTTCCCAAGAATCTATACGTATTCTATTATATTTATCAGTTATATAAAAATCATTATATAAATATGTTGACATTAATCTAAAAATTTGATCTATGCAATCTTCATGTAGGTTTTCTTTTTTCATTACTTTATAAAGAATTGAAGTATATAAATTTATAAATGGATTTAAATAAGTACTTTTAGTAATTGTTGGTTTTAAAATTACAATATTAACACTTCCATTTAATTTATTTAAACTTTTATGTATATTTTGAGCAGAAATATTTAAAATATTTTTTGCTAAACCTATTGTTCCATTATTATATATTGGTGATATTATTTTATTATTAATATAAGAATATGTTATGGTTTTAATATTATTTTCTAAGACATTTTCTTTTTTTAATACTTTCATCCATAATTCCCAATCTTCCCCTCCCATGATTTTTATTGTATTATTTATTTCTTTTTGATTAGCTGGTATTATTGTAGATTTTATAATTTTATTTCTTTTTATATTAATTGTTTTATTTTTATATTTTTTAAAAATTGGTTTCATTGAAATATTTATTATTTTATTACTTATTAATTTACGTGATTTTGGAGATATAGAATAAATTACTAAATCAATTTTTCCTAAATCCCTTTTTATTAATTTAATAACTTTTTTTTTACATTCATTGGAAAAAGCATCACAATTTATATTTTTAGAATATAAACCCAAAATTTTTTTAAATTTTTCTAAAGCTGCAATATTATACCAACCTTCACTTGAAAAATTTTCAAAATATTTTTTTTCCTCTAGAAATACGTTAATGATTTTTGCTTCAAACCCAAAACTAGTAACTATATTTGATGCTAAACCAAAACCAGAAGAAGATCCTATTATTAATACTTTTTTAGGCCCTTTTTTTAAAAAAAAATTTCTTTTTTTAACAGAGTAAATTTGATTATATATATTATATTCACAACCTATTGGATGTGAAGTAATACAATTAAAATTTTTAAATTTAGGTTTTATAATCATATTTTTTATACTCTTTTAAAAAATTATAAATAATATTAATTAAAAATATATTATTATATTTTATTTAATAAATATAAATTTTTATATTATTTTTTATAATATTTAAAATAATTGATTAA
Source organism: Enterobacteriaceae bacterium (assembly GCA_052399835.1). GTDB lineage: Bacteria > Pseudomonadota > Gammaproteobacteria > Enterobacterales > Enterobacteriaceae_A. The sequence continues at coordinate 27,767 of CP181095.1, read as the reverse complement.
TTTTAAAGATTGACTTTTTATAATATATATTTACAATATAAACAGGGTGATTAGCTCAGATGGTAGAGCGCCTCCTTTACACGGAGATGGTCGAAGGTTCAATTCCTTCATCACTCATTATTAATATTTTCACTAATTTAATATTATTTATTTATTTATATTTTTTACCCTTCTATTTTTCTACCTTTTACTTTCTACGTTCTACTTTCTACGTTCTACGTTCTACCTTCTACCTTCTACCTTCTACCTTCTACCTTCTACCTTCTATTTATTGTTTATGTTTAAAGATTTTGAGTAATTAAGGAAATATTTTAAAATGGCAAAAATGAGAGGCCAAGTTAAATGGTTTAATGAATCAAAAGGATTTGGTTTTATTACTCCTTCTGATGGAAGTAAAGATGTATTTGTGCATTTTTCCGCTATTCAAGGAAGTGGATTTAAAACGCTTGCTGAAGGACAAAATATTGAATTTGAAATTCAAGAAGGTCAAAAAGGACCATCTGCTGTTAATGTTACAACATTATAAGAATAATTCTACACAAAGCCCGTTATTACGGGCTTTAATTTAATTTAATTTCTTTATATAATATATGTTTTCTAATAATAGGATCAAATTTTTTATATGTTATTTTTTTTTTTTTTTTATTTTTAGTAGTAGTATAAAAATGTTTTGTTCCATAAGAAGAAATTAATTTTATTATTACTCTAATATTTTTAGCCATATATTATTCCTATAATTATTTTAAATTTTATTATTTAAAAATAAATTAATTCCTTTTTTATTAATTATTTTTAAACCCTTTTTAGATAATTTAAAATTTAAATATTTTTTTTTTTTTTTAATCCAAAATTTATGATTATGTAAATTTGGGAAAAATTTTCTTTTAGTTGCATTCATTGCATGTGATCTATTATTTCCTATTGTAATTTTTTTTTTAGTTATTTTACATATTCTAGACATTTTATAATTCCAAAAATATTAATTAATTTTAATATTTTAATATTTGTAAAAATTAATTTTTATTTATTTTAAAATATTTATTTTGGAATATTATTGAATAATAAAGAAATAAAATTTATTAAAATAAATGAGGAAAAAAACCAAAGAATAGATAATTATTTAATTAATAAATTTAAAAATATATCAAAAAACAATATTTATAAAATCATAAGAAAAGGTAGTATAAGAATTAATAACAGTCGTGTTAAATTTTTTTATAAATTAAAATTAAATGATATAATACGAGTTAAAGAAAAAAATATTAAAAGTAAAAAAATATTTTATTTTATCAATTTAGAAAAAAATATAATATATGAAGATAATTATATTTTAATAATTAAAAAACCATCCGGAATATCTGTTCATGGTGGTAGTGGTGTAAAATGTGGATTAATTGAAAGTATAAGAATTTTAAGAAATAAAAAAGATTTTTTAGAACTTGTACATAGATTAGATAAAGAAACTTCTGGAATATTATTATTAGCTAAATCTAGAAAAGCTTTAATTTTTTTAAATAAAGAGTTAAGATTGAAAAATATTGAAAAAGAATATTTATCTTTAGTTCATGGAAAATGGAATAAAAAAATTAATAATATTAAATTAAATATTAAAAAAATATTAACTAAAAATAATAATAAAATATTAAAAATTGATGAAAATGGTAAATTTTCTATTACTTTCTTTAAAATTATTAAGTATTATAATTTAAATTCTTTAATTAAAATTTATCCTATTACTGGGCGTACACATCAAATTAGATTACATACATCATATGTTAATAATCCTATTGTATTTGATAAAATATATGGTAAAAAAAAATTAGATTATAAGCTTTTAAATATTAAAAATAATAGACTTTTTTTACATGCTGTTAAAATTAAATTTAAACATCCATATATTAAAAAAAAAATTAAAGTATTTTCTAGTATTGATTATGATTTATATTATTGTTTAAGTAAAATTTAAAATATTTTAAATAATATTATATAATAATTAATTAAAATAAATTAATTTTAAAATATATAAAATTATTTAATAAGGAAATTAACATGGCAGTACCAAAACATAAAATTTCTCGTTCTAAAAGAGGGAAAAGAAGATCACATAATAAATTAAGTTATAGATTATTATCTAATGATATTAAAACTGGAGAATTACATATTAGGCATCATATTACTCCTAGAAAATTTTATAGAGGTAAAAAAGTTTTAAAATAATATAATATATAAATATTATAAAAAAAATTCAGATTTAAATCTAAATTATAAATTTTAAAAGGAAATAAAATGACTTTAGTTACTCTTAAAGCACCAGATTTTACAGCATCAGCTGTTTTATCTAATGGTAAAATAATTAAAAAATTTAATTTTAAAAAATATATTAATAATAAATATGCTGTGTTATTTTTTTGGCCTATGGATTTTACTTTTGTTTGCCCCTCAGAATTAATAGCTTTTGATAAACGTTATTATGAATTTCAAAAAAGAAATGTTGAATTATTAGGAGTATCATTAGATTCTGAATATGTTCACAATGTTTGGAGAAACACCCCTATTAATAAAGGAGGTATAGGTAAAGTTAAATATATTATGATATCTGATATTAAAAGAGAAATTCAAAAATTATATGGCATTGAACATCCTGAATTAGGAGTTGCTTTAAGAGCTACTTTTTTAATAGATAAAACAGGTATTATAAAAGCACAAATTGTTAATGATTTACCTATTGGTAGAAATATTAATGAAATTATAAGAACTATTGATGCTTTGCAATTTAATGAAAAATATGGTGATGTTTGTCCTGCTCAATGGGAAAAAGGAAACCCTGGTATTATACCTTCTTCAGACGGAATTGTTGAATATTTAAATAAACATTTAGATAAATTGTAGATTATAATATAGGACTTTTATGGTCCTATATATTTTTAAATTATTAAATAACATTTCAATTAAATTATATTTTAATTTTTTAAAAAATTTATATATATTATAAAATTACGCGGGTGTAGTTTAGTGGTAGAATATAACCTTGCCAAGGTTAAGGTCACGGGTTCAAATCCCGTCTCCCGCTATTTAATATATATTATAAAAATTAATTTTTATAAAATAGTAAGAGTATATAATTTAAATAAATTATATATCTTTATTTTTAATAGATTTTACAATATTAATCATTTCTAAAGCATTAAATGCAGAATCTATACCTTTGTTACCTAATTTACATCCTGATCTATTTATAGCTTGTTCAATGTTATCAGTTGTTAATATACCTAAAATAATTGGTATTTCAGTATTTAATGTAATTTTACTAATATTTGAAATTATTGAATTTGAAATATAATTAAAATGTGGAGTATCACCTTTAATAATTGTTCCTAAAGTTATAATTGCATCATATTTTTTAGAATTTGCCAATAATTTAGCAATTAGGGGTATTTCGTAAGCCCCGGGGACCCAAATGATTTTAATATTATTTTCAGAAATTTTACCTATTCTTTTTAAAATATCTATAGATCCATTTAATAATGATTTATTTATAAATTCATTAAAACGTGATATTATAATTGCGATTTTATTATCTGAAGTATCAAATATATTGTTGATAATTTTCATATATTTTAATCCATTTATTATTTTAATAAATAAAATATAATTATTTTTTTTTTAATATTATTTTTAAATCATTACCTATTTTTTTAATATTTTTAAAAAAAAAATAATTTTTATTTAATATTTTTTTAAATTTAGGTAAACGAAATAAACTTAAACTTTTATTACCTAAAACTTTAGTTGAAATATATAAAATTAATTCATCAATTAATTTTAATTTTAATAATAATCCTGAAAATTTAGAACCTGATTCAATTAAAACATCATTTATTTTAATTTTTCCTAAATATAAAATTAAATATTTTAAATTTATTTTTTTTTTTTTATAAAAAATTATTTGATGTATATTATTTGGCCAAATTTTATTATCTTTTTTTAATCTTATTAAAAAAATTTCCCGTTTTTTTTGAATTATTTTATGCTTAGGTTTTACTCTATTTTTACTATCTATTATAATAATTATTGGTTGTCTTAAATTTTTAAAAGGATATGAATTTTTAAATAATTTATTTATATATTTTGAATGTATAATAAATGATGGGTTATCAAACAATACTGTATTACTAGTACTAATTATAGCTGAGCTATTAATTCTTAATTTTTGAACATCAATTCTTGAGTTAATAGATGTTATCCATTTACTTAGACCTGATAATAAAGCAGTTTTACCATCTAATGAAATACCACATTTTAATTTAATATATGGTAATCCAGTTATCATTCTTTTAAAAAAACCCCTATTATTATTGTTATTACAATTTATTTTTATATATGAAACTTTTAAACCAGCTTTTTTTAAAATTTTAAAACCATTACCAGAAATTTTTGGATTTGGATCTTTTTTAGCTATTACTACTCTTTTTATCCCTGAATAAATTATAGCTTTAACACATGGAGGTGTAAATCCATAAATTGTACATGGTTCTAGAGTTATATAAATTGTTGAATTTTTAACACTTTTTTTTGAATCTCTTAATGCATTAATTTCAGCGTGTGGTCCTCCAGAAAATATATGTATACCTTCACCTATTATTTTTTTTTTTTTAACAATTATACATCCAACACTTGGATTAGGCATTGTTGTTAAATTACCTAAATATGATAACTGAAAAGCACGATTAATATATAATTTATCAATTTTGTGTTGAATTTGATTTAATAATATATTTTTATTCATATTTTAAAATATTTTTTAATTTATTTTAAAATTTAAATAATAAATATTTATATTTATATTTATATTTATATTTATATTTATATTTATATTTATATTTATATTTAATTTAATATTAATTATTTATATTATATTATATTATATTGTATTGTATTGTATTGTATTATGTTTTATTAAATTAAATTAAATTAAATAAAACTAAATATATATCGGAACGGACGGGATTTGAACCCGTGACCCTCTGCGTGACAAGCAGATATTCTAACCAACTGAACTACCGCTCCATTAATTTAATCTAATATTATAAATTATAAAAATCAATATATATAGTATTTAATATTGTTAATCTATTAAAATTTAAATATTCATAATATATACAATAATTTAATAAAATTTTTATTTTTAAAATTTTATTATTTGGAATATAATGGTTTATTTAAAATATTTTGATATTATTATTATTGGTGGTGGACATGCTGGAACTGAAGCAGCTATGGCGTCTGCACGTATGGGTTGTAAGACTTTATTATTAACACATAATATAAATACTTTAGGAGAATTATCTTGTAATCCTTCAATTGGTGGTATTGGAAAAAGTCATTTAGTAAAAGAAATTGATGCCTTAGGTGGTGTAATGGGTAAAGCATCAGATATTTCTGCTATCCAATTTAAAGTATTAAATTCAAGTAAAGGATATGCAGTTCGTTCTACTCGTGCTCAAATAGATAGAATTTTATATAAACAATCAATTTTAAATGCATTAAATAACGAAAAAAATATTAAAATTTTTCAAAGTTCAGTTAAAAAAATTATTATTAAAAATAAATGTGTTGTTGGTATTATTACAAAAATGAATTTTAAAATTTATTCTAATTCAATTATTGTATGTACTGGAACTTTTTTAAATGGTAAAATACATATTGGTTTGAATAGTTATAAAGGTGGTCGAATAGGAAATTCTTCATCAAGTTCTTTATCTTTTTCTTTAAATGATTTACCATTAAGAATTAAACGTTTAAAAACTGGAACTCCTCCTCGTATTGATTATAATACTATTAATTTTAAAATTTTAAAAAAACAATATGGTGATATTCCAATTCCCTGTTTTTCTTTTTTAAATAATTTTAAATATTTACCTAAACAAATTAATTGTTATATTACTAATACTAATGAAAAAACTCATAATATAATTAAAAAATACATTAAATATAGTCCAGCTTATAATGGTATTATAAATGGTTCTGGTCCTCGTTATTGTCCTTCAATAGAAGATAAAGTTTTAAGATTTCAAAAAAAAACACATCAAATATTTTTAGAACCCGAAGGTATAATAAGTAAAGAATTTTATCCTAATGGAATTTCAACAAATTTACCATTTAATATTCAATTTCAAATGATACGTACAATAAAAGGTTTAGAAAATTCAATTATTACAAAACCTGGGTATGCTGTGGAATATGATTTTTTAGATCCTAGAGATTTAAAAAAAACATTAGAAAGTAAATATATTAATGGATTATTTTTTGCTGGTCAAATAAATGGAACAACGGGTTATGAAGAAGCTGCAGCTCAAGGTTTATTAGCGGGTATAAATTCTAGTTTATATATTCATGGTAAAAAAGAATTTATTATAAAAAGAAATCAAGCATATATTGGGGTATTAATAGATGATTTAACTAATTTAGGAACAAAAGAACCATATAGAATTTTTACTTCAAGATCTGAGCATCGTTTACAATTACAAGAAGATAATGCAGATTTACGTTTAACACCAAAAGGAAGAGAAATTGGTTTAATAAGTAATATTAGGTGGAAAATTTTTTGTAAAAAAAATAAAATTATTGAAAAAGAAAAAAAAAGATTACAAAATATATATATAAATGTTATTAAATATAAAAATAAATTAAAATATTTTAAAAAAAATGGTTTTAATTTATTACGTACCCCTAAAATAACTTATAATAAATTAACTTTTGTTAAAAAATTTACACCATCTTTGTTATATAAGCAAATTTATAAACAAGTTGAAATACAAATAAAATATGAGGGTTATATTATTCGTCAAAAAAAGGAAAATAAATATCAAAAAAAAAAAAAAAATACATTTTTACCTATAAATTTTGATTATTATAATATTAAAAATTTATCAAATGAAGTAATTTTAAAATTAAATAAATATAAACCTAAAACTATAAATGAAGCTATTAAAATTTCAGGTATAACACCAGCTGCAATTTCCATTATATTAATTTGGTTTAAAAAATTTAAAATTTAAAAATATTATATAAATATTTGTTAAATTATAATATAATAAATTATTACTATTATTTTGTAATTATTAAAATATATTTTAATTAACTAATATTATTTTTTATAAATAATATATATAAAATAATTTAAAATATATATATATTTAAAAATTATAGGAGTATATTTATGAATATTAGACCATTATATGACCGTATTATAGTTAAACGTAAAGAATTAGAAACAAAATCTGCAGGTGGTATCGTTCTTACTGGTTCTTCTATAAGTAAATCTACAAGAGGAGAAGTATTGGCTATAGGTAAAGGTAAAGTATTAAATAATGGAGTAATTAGGCCATTAGATGTTAAAATAGGTGATATTGTTATATTTAATGATGGATATAATATAAAATCTGAAAAAATAAATAATGAAGAAATATTAATTATGTCTGAAAATGATATTTTAGCAATTATTGAAAATTAAAATTAATTTAAATTATTTTAAAATATTAAGGATTAATTATGGTAGCTAAAGAAATAAAATTTGGAAATGATGCTCGTTTAAAAATGCAACGTGGTGTTAATTTACTTGCAGATGCTGTTAAAGTTACTTTAGGTCCAAAAGGGCGTAATGTAATATTGGATAAACCCTTTGGATCACCTTCTATAACTAAAGATGGTGTATCTGTAGCTAAAGAAATTGAATTAGAAAATAAATTTGAAAATATGGGTGCACAAATGGTAAAGGAAGTAGCTTCAAAAGCAAATGATGCTGCTGGTGATGGTACAACTACAGCAACTGTAATAGCACAATCAATTATAAACGAAGGTTTAAAAGCTGTAGCTGCTGGTATGAATCCTATGGATTTAAAAAGAGGAATAGATAAAGCTGTTTCTGCTGCAATTAATGCATTAAAAGAATTATCTGTTTCATGTTCTGATTATAAATCAATAGCTCAAGTAGGTACTATATCAGCAAATTCAGATGCAAAAGTAGGTAAACTTATAGCAGATGCAATGGAAAAAGTTGGTAAAGAAGGTGTAATAACAGTAGAAGAGGGAACGGGCTTAAAAGATGAACTGGATGTAGTTGAAGGAATGCAATTTGATCGAGGATATTTATCTCCATATTTTATTAATAAACAAGAAAATGGTTCTGTTGAATTAAATAATCCATTTATATTATTAGTTGATAAAAAAATAACTAATATAAGAGAGATTTTACCAATTTTAGAAGATGTTGCTAAAGCTGGAAAATCCCTATTAATTATTGCTGAAGATATTGAAGGTGAAGCGTTAGCAACTTTAGTTGTAAATACAATACGTGGTATTGTTAAAGTAGCTGCTGTAAAAGCACCTGGTTTTGGTGATCGTCGTAAATCTATGTTACAAGATATTGCTATTTTAACTGCAGGAACATTAATTTCTGAAGAAATTGGTATGGATTTAGAAAAAACAAAATTACAAGATTTAGGACAATCTAAAAAAGTTATTATTAATAAAGATAATACTATAATAATAGATGGAATTGGTGATGAAATTTCTATCAAAAATCGTATTACTCAAATAAGAAAACAAATTAAAGAATCTACTTCTGATTATGATAAAGAAAAATTGCAGGAAAGTGTAGCTAAATTGGCTGGTGGTGTTGCTGTTATTAAAGTTGGTGCTGCTACTGAAGTTGAAATGAAGGAAAAAAAAGCAAGAGTTGAAGATGCTTTAAATGCTACAAGAGCAGCTGTAGAAGAAGGTGTTGTACCTGGTGGAGGTGTAGCTTTAATTAGAGTTGCTAATAAAATAATTAATTTATCAGGTGATAATGAAGATCAAAATGTAGGAATAAAAGTTGCAATACGTGCTATGGAATCACCTTTAAGACAAATTGCAATAAACGCAGGTGAAGAAGCATCTGTTATTGCTAATAATGTTAAATTAGGTAAAGGAAATTATGGATATAATGCATCTACTGAAAAATATGGAGATCTTATTAATATGGGTATATTAGACCCAACTAAAGTAACAAGATCTGCTTTGCAATATGCATCATCAATAGCTGGATTGATGATAACAACAGAATGTATGATTACTGAATTACCTAAAGAAGATAAATTAAATTTAAATTCTCATTCAGGAATAAATAATAATATGAGTAATATGATGTAATTTAAAATATTTAAAATAAATTATTATAAAACCCCTGGCAATTTGCCAGGGTTAATATGTTTTATTCATGTAATCCACATTCACGTTTTAATCCAAAAAATCGCGTTTTTTCCTCTTTCATACCCTTTTCCCATTTTATTGTTGTATGAACATCACCTAATGTTAAATAACCTTTACTTTTTAATGGATGATATTTTAATTTATTTTTTTCTAAATATTTATAAATTTTACGATTATTCCAATCAATAATAGGTAAAAATTTAAAAATATTATTTTGTATAGATAAAATATTTAATTTTTTCCTACTTATAGATTGTTCATTTCTTAAACCTGAAAACCAAGTTTTAACTTTTAAATTTTTAATTGCCTTCCTCATTGGTTTTATTTTATTAATTAAATTATATTTTTCAATTCCATTAATTCCATTATTCCATAATTTACCATATCTTGCTTCTTGCCATGCAGGGGAGTATTTAGAACGATAAATTTTTAAATTTAATTTTAATTTATTAGTTAAATTATCAATAAATAAATAAGTTTCAGGAAACAAATAACCAGTATCAATAATAACAATTGGAATATCGGATATAATTCTAGTAATCATATGTAAACATACTGAAGATTGTATTCCAAAACTTGAAGTAAGAATATGATTTTTTTCCAAATTTTTAAGAGCCCAATTAATACGTTCTTCTGGGGTTTTTTTTTTTAAAAAATTATTTATTTTTGATAATAATGAAATTTGTTCTGTTCTTTTAATTTTATTTAATTCATATAATTTTAAATTAATCATTTTATAGTTTTTTTAAATTTTTATTATTAAAATAATATTTATTACCAAAAATCTTTTACTGAATTAGTTACTTCTTTAATTATTCCTATTCTTATAATAAAATTTCCAAAATTTTCCCCCACTTTTCTTTTTTTTGACCATAATTTAATTAAGTAATTCATTATTTTTAAAATTTCATTTTCTTTAATATTTTCTTTATACATACGTGCAATACGTGTTCCTTCTTTATTCCCTCCTAAATATAAATTATATCTACCAATAGCTTTACCTATTAAACCTACTTCAGCAAGTAAAGCACGGCCACATCCATTAGGACATCCTGAAACTCTTAAAATAATATAATCATTTTTAATATTATTTTTTTTAAGTATTATTTCTATTTTTGTTATAAATTCTGGTAAAAATCTTTCAGATTCAGCCATAGCTAATGGACATGTTGGAAAAGAAACACATGCCATTGAATTTTGTCTTTGTTTAGAAATATTATTATTAATTAAACCATAATGAATTGCTAAATTATTTATTTTTTCCTTTTCTATTTCAGATATATTAGAAATTATTAAATTTTGATTTGCTGTTATTCTGAAATTTCCTTTATGTATTTTTGCTATTTCTTTAATTCCATCTTTAATTGGATATTTTGATAAATTTTTAATTCTACCATTTTCAATATATAATGTTAAATTCCATAAATTATTAATACATTTAGTCCAACCTATATAATCACCTCTATATTTTAATTTATAGGGTTTTATTTTTTCAAAATTAATTCCAGCTCTTTTTTCTATTTCTAATTTAAAATTGTTTATACCAAATCTTTCTATAGTATATCTAGTTTTGGCATTTTTACGGTCAATTCTATTTCCCCAATCTCTTTGTGTTGTAACAACAGCTTCAGCTATTGATAATGTATGTGATAATGGAATAAAACCAAATTCTGTTGCTAAACGTGGGTAAGTTTTTTTATTACCATGTTCTATAGATAAACCTCCTCCTATTAAAATATTAAAACCTATAAGATATTTATTTGTATTATCGGAAATAGCAATAAAATTTAAATCATTAGCATGTAAATCAACATCGTTTTCTGGTGGTATTAATACAGTTATTTTAAATTTTCTTGGTAAATATGAAGAACTTAATATTGGCTCCGAATCAGTTGTTGTTATTTTTTTTTTATTTAACCAAATTTCAGCATATGCATTGGTTTTTGGTAATAAATGATTCGAAATTTTTTTTGCCCATTTATATGATTCTAAATGTATTTTTGATTTCATTGGATTAGAAGTGCATAATACATTACGATTTACATCATTTGCTGTTGCTAATGAATCTAATCCTATTTTGTTTAATAATTGATGTAAACTTTTTAATTTTTTTTTAAGAATACCATGTAATTGAAAAGTTTGTCTATTAGTTAATCTAATTGTTCCATATATTGTATGTTTTTCTGCAAATTTTTCAATATTTAACCATTGTTTAGTTGTTATTATTCCCCCGGGTAAACGACATCTTAACATCATTGAGTATCTTGGTTCTAATTTTTGTTTTATTCTTTCTTTTCTAAAATCACGATCATCTTGTTGATACATACCATGAAAACGTATTAAAGAATAATTATCACCAATAAAACCACCGGTTAAACTATTATTTAAATCTTCAGATATTGTTCCTCTTAAAAAATTACTTTCTTTTTTAATACGTTCTGCATCACTTAATTTTTTATTTATTATATTTTTTTTAATAATCATTAATATATATCTCTTTGATAATGTCCTTTTAAACGCATATTAATTAAAAATTTATTTGCTTTCTCTAAATTCATTTTTCCATATTTTGATATAACTGTAATTATTGTTTTTTCAACATCTTTTGCCATTAAATTTGCATTTCCACATAAATATATATATGATCCTTTTTTAATCCATTCCCAAAATTTTAATCCATTTTTATATATTTTATCTTGAATATAAATAGTTTTTTTTTGATCTCTTGACCAAGCTAAGCTAATTTTATTAATTAACCCCTTTTTATAATATTTTTGAAATTCTGTTTGATAAATAAAATCTTCTGTAAAATGTTGATTTCCAAAAAATAACCAATTTTTACCACTTGCTTTTTCATAATTTCTTTGTTGCATAAATGAACGAAATGGTGCAATTCCAGTGCCTGGTCCAATCATAATAATTGAAATATTATTATTTTTAGGTAATTTAAAATTTAAATTTTTTTGAATAAAAATTTTAATATAATCATTTTCTTTTAAGTAATTATATAAAAAATTTGAAGCACTACCATATCTTTTATGATTATTAAATTTATATTTTAAAATATTTACTGTAATATGAACTTCATTTTCATTTTCTAATTGTGAAGAAGAAATTGAATATAATCTAGGTTTCAATGGTCTTAAAATTTTTATTAAATTTGTAGACGTTAAATTAGTTGGAAATTCATACAACATTTCTACAAATGGTGTTTTTTCCGAATATTTTTTAACTTTACTTTTATTTTGTATTAATTTTAATAATTTTTTATTACCTGAAATATTTGCATATTTTTCAATAATATCTACATTATTATGTAATAATTCATAATAATTTATTAAAGCATCTTTAATTGTAAATATATTATTATTAATTTTTATTTTTTCATTGTTTTTTAAATTTAATAATTTTAATATTTCATTTACTAATTTAGAATCATTTTTATGTAATATACCTAATGAATCTCCTGGATTATATTTTATTTTTGAATCTAATAAATCTATTTCAATATGTTGGATATTTTTATATGAATAATATCCGGTTATTTTTTGTTTGTTTGTAATTTGAGCTTTAAATGGATTATTTTTACAATATTTATTATTATTATTATTATTAATGTTATTATTATTATTATTATTATTATTATTATTATTATTATTATTATTATTATTATTATTATTATTATTATTATTATTATTATGGTTTTTTAATATATTTATTATTTTTTTACGCCAATTATATGCAATATTTTCATAATCTATATCTGAATCAATTCTTTTTATTAATCTTTTTGCACCTAAACTAAAAAGTTTTTCATCAAAATCCCTTGATGCTTGGCAAAATTTTTCATAAGAATTATCTCCTAAACCAAAAACAGCATATTTAATATTTTGTAAATTTTTAATTTTTTTAGAATACAAATAATTATATAATGCAAATGCTTCTTCTGGAGGTTCTCCTTCTCCTTGTGTTGAAGTTATAATTATTAATATATTTTCCCTTGTTATTTTTTTAAATTTATAATCTCCTGCATTAATTAATTTTGCATTTATTTTTTCTTTTATTAATTCATTATATAGTTTTTCTGATAAACCTCGTGCATTGCCAGTTTGAGAAGCAGAAATTATAGTTATTTTATTATTTACTTTTTTTTTTTTTTCATTAATTAAACCCCACAAGTAACCAGATAACCATGAAATTTGTAAAGGTGAATATAAATTTATTTTTTCTTTAAAATTATTTAATTGTTCAGAATTAATAGGGAAAAAATTATTTTCCATTAATATATTTTGTCCTATAAATTATTATATTTTTAAATATTTAATATAATTAATAAATTATATTTTTAAATATTAATTTATATATATAAATGGTTTATTTATATATTTTAATATTTATTAATAATTATTAAATTTTATATTAATTATTATTTTAATTTATTTATTTTTAAAATTTGTAATTGTTTTTAAAAAAATAAAAATTTCTATTAATAAAATTTTAATATTAATATTTTTAATATTTTTTATTTTATATTCTAATTTATTTATTTTTTTAATTATTAAAAACAAATTATTTAAATTAATTACATTAGATAAATTTATTATTTTTTTTTTTTGATCTTGATTTGTAATATAATTATTGCATTTATATTTTATTTTAATTATATCAGTTATTATAGTATATAACCAATATATATATAATTTTAAATTTTTAGATTCTAACATTTCAAATATAAATAAATTATTCTTATTAATTAACATATCAAATATTAAATTATATATTTTTTTTCTTATATCCCAAATATTTGAAGATAACATTTTATTTGCTAATAATGGTGAATAATTATTTAAATATAAAGCAGTTTTTATTTCATTAATAGCGTTTTTATTTTTTTTTTTAAGCCAATTTAAACTTATTTTTTCCCCAGGATTATTTATATTTAAATAAAAACAATTTTTTTTAAATTCTAAAAAAAAATTAAAAAAATTGCTACATCTTATTATAAAAAAAATATTTTTTTTTTTTTTAAATAATTTTAATAATTTTAATAATTTTAAGATTATAAAATTATCAAATAATTCAATTTTTGGTAAATATATAATTTTATTATTATTTTTTTGAGATTTTATATAAATAAAATCAATTAAATTGTTTATATTATTTATATTTATATTATTATTAATAATATAATAATCAGGGTAATTCCCGGTTTTCATTAAATTACAATTATTACATATTCCACAATTATTATAATTTTTATTTTTACAAATTAACCACAAAATTACATTTTTTAATATAATATTAGTACCATTTCCTTTAAAACTATATATAAAAAGTGGTTTATTTATTATATTGTTTTTATAATATTTTATTATTTTACTATATATGGAAGTAATCCAAGGGTATGTTTTTGTATTTAACATATTTTAATTTTATATTTATACATTCTATTTATTTAATTTTATTTTAAATTATATTTATAATTATTAATAAATATTAATTTGATTTTTTATTATTAATAATTTATTAAATATATTATAATATTACTAATTTTTAAAATTATTTTATACTTAATATTTTTAAATAATTAATTAAAATTTGAGAGTTTTTATGGTTATTAAAGAAAAACAAATATTAAATGAAAATGTTTTAAATTTAAAAAATAATAATGAAAATAACGTAAATAATGATAATATTAAAAATTATGAAAATAATGAAAAATTAAATATTATTAAAAACAATGAAATTAATATTAAACGTATTAATGAATTAGAATTATATATTGAAAATTTTAAAAAAAAAGAATATGATAATTTTTTACGTTATAAAGCAGAAATAGAAAATATCAAAAAAAGATCTTCTATTAATATTGAAAAAACATATAAATTTGCTTTAGAAAATTTTTCAAAAGATTTATTACCTATTATTGATAATTTGGAAAGAGCTATAAAATTATTAAATAAAAATAATAATAAATTAATTTCAATATTTGAAGGTATTGAATTAACATTAAAATCTATAATTAATTTAATTAATAAATATGGTATTAAAATTATAAACAATATTAATGTTCCTTTTGATCCTTTGAAACATCAAGCTATATGTTCAATTAAATCAATTAAATTAGAACCTAATTATGTTGTTAATATTATACAAAATGGTTATATTTTACATAATCGTTTATTAAGACCTGCTATGGTTATAGTTTCAAAATAAAATTTAATATTAATATATATTATATATAAGTAATTAAAATTAATATATATATATAAAATTTTTTAAAATAAAATATTTAAAATAAAATATAAAATGCTTATTAATAAAGATAATATTTTAAATAATTTTAAAAAAAAAGAAAAAGAAATTTATAGAGTTTGGGAAAAAAAAGGTTATTTTAAACCTAAGAAAAATATTAATAAAAAAAATTTTTGTATTATTATACCCCCTCCAAATATTACAGGTAATTTACATATAGGTCATGCTTTGCAACAAATAATTATAGATATTACAGCTAGATATAATAGAATGAAAGGTAAAAACGTATTATTAAAAGTAGGAACTGATCATGCTGGAATTGCAACTCAAATTATAATGTTAAAAAATATAAAAATTAAAAAAAAAAATAAAGAAAATTTAATTAAAAAAACATGGTTATGGAAAAAAAAAATTGTTAATATTATAAATAATCAAATACGCCGTTTGGGAATATCAGTTGATTGGAGTAATGAAATATTTACTATGGATAATATTTTTAGTGATGCAGTGAAAAAAGTTTTTATAAATTTATATAAAAAAAAAATTATTTATAAAGGTAAAAAATTAGTTAATTGGAATACTAAATTAAATACAGTTATATCAGATTTAGAAGTAAAATATAAAATATCTAAAAGTTATTTATGGTATTTTAAATACCCTTTAGAAAAAAATTTAAAAACTTTAAATGGGTTTCCTTATGTAATTGTAGCTACTACTAGACCTGAAACTATTTTAGGAGATACTGGTTTAGCAGTAAACCCATTAGATAAAAGATATAAAAATTTAATAGGTAAAAAAGCTATTGTACCTTTAATTAATCGTTATATCCCAATTATATCAGATAAATATGTTGATATTAAAAAAGGTTCAGGATGTATTAAAATAACACCAGGGCATGATTTTAATGATTATGAAATTGCTAAAAAATATAAATTAAACATATTAAATATTTTGAATTTAAATGGTAAAATTAGAGAAAATTCAAAAATAATTATTAAAAAAAAAAATTATAATAACTTTATTCCTGAAAAATTTAGAAATTTAAATATATTAGAAGCTAGAAAACTTATAATTTTAAATTTAAAATTATTAGGTTTTTTAAATAAAATTGAAAATTGTGAAATTAATATACCTTATAGTGATAGACAAGATGTTATCATTGAACCTATGATAACAAACCAATGGTATTTGAAAAGTAGTATTTTATCTAAAAATGCAATTAAAGTAATTAAAAAAAAAAAAATCATTTTTTTACAAAAAAAATATAAAAATATGTATTTTGGATGGATGAAAAATATTCAAGATTGGTGTATATCACGTCAATTATGGTGGGGTCATCGTATTCCAGTTTGGTATGATAAAAAGGGTAAAATTTACGTAGGTAATAATGAAAATGAAATACGTAATAAAAATAATATAAGTAAAAATACTATATTAAAACAAGATAATGATGTTTTAGATACATGGTTTTCATCAAGTTTATGGACTTTCGTTTCCTTAGGATGGCCAAAAAATAAAAAAAATATATTACGTTTTCATCCTACAAATATAATTTTTAGTGGTTTTGATATAATTTTTTTTTGGATAGCAAGAATGATTATGTTAACTATGTTTATTTTAAAAGATAAATACGGTAAATCTCAAATTCCATTTAAATTTATTTATATAACTGGATTAATATGCGATATTAATGGAAAAAAAATGTCAAAATCAATGTGTAATACTATTGATCCAATAGATATTATAGAAGGTATTTCTTATAAAAAAATTTTGAAAAAAAGATTAAGGGGTATTAAAAATCAAAAAGAAATTTCAAAAATTATTAATTTTACTAAAAAACAATTACCTAATAATATTATACCTTATGGTTCAGATGTTTTAAGATTTTTTTTAACAAATATTTCAAATACTAATAGATGTATACTTTTAGATTTCAAACAATTAGAGAAAAGTCATAATTTTTATAATAAATTAATAAATGTATATAAATTTATATTAATTTATTATAAAAAATATAATAAAAATTATAAAACCAAAAATAATATTAATTATAATAACAATTTTATGTTAATAGATCGTTGTATTCAAATTAAATTAAATATAATGATTAAAGATTATTGTGAATCATTAAATAATTATCGTTTTGATATTGCTATAAATATTTTATATGAATTTATTTGGAATGAATTTTGTAATTGGTATATAGAATTTTCTAAAATAATTTTAAAATATGGTAATTTTATTGAAAAATTCAGTAATTATTATACTTTATTTTATGTTTTTGAAAAAATTTTAAAAATTGCACACCCTATAATCCCATTTATTACAGAAAATATTTGGCAAAAACTTATAAAAAAAAAAAATATTAATAAAATTAATAATACTATAATGTTAGAAGTTTTCCCAAAATATAATAATAATATTTACAATAAAAAAGATTTAGAAGATTTCAAATGGATCAAAAATATTATTATATCCATTAGAAATATTAAATCAGAAATGTTTATTAAAAAAAGGAAAATAGATATATTATTTTGGAATATTAATAAAAATATTATTCGTCGTATTAATGAAAATAAAAATATTATTATAAAAATGACAAATTTAAATAATATTAAAATATTATCAAAAAATCAAAAAAAACCCATTTGTTTAATAAAAATAATAGAAGGTAATGAAGTTTTATTTCCTTTAAAATTTATAAATAAAAATATAGAATTAAATCATATTAAAAATGAAATAATTAAAAAAAATAATAAAATTTTGAAAATAAAATTTAAATTAAATAATAAAAAATTTATAAATAATGCACCTGAAAATATAATTATTAAAAAAATAAATATTTTATTATATTTAAATAAAATTAAATATAAATTATTAAAACAATTTATTCTTTTAAAATGATTATTTAGTATTTAAAGTTTATTTTAAAAAATTTTTAATTTTATATAATAAAATTCTTAATTTTATTATTATGTTAACAAAATTAATTATCTTAATTTTATGAGATATTATGAAATTTATAGATGAAACAGATATTTTAGTTGTTGCTGGTAAAGGCGGAGATGGATGTATTAGTTTTCGTCGGGAAAAATATGTTCCATATGGAGGACCAAATGGGGGGAATGGAGGTAATGGAGGTAATATTTATATATGTGCTAACAAAAATTTAAATACGCTTATGCATTTAAATTATAAAAAAATATTTTATGCTGAAAATGGACAAAATGGTAAATCTAAATTATGTACTGGTAAAAATGGTAAAAATTTATTAATTTATGTACCTATTGGAACAATTATTAAAAATAAAATTGATAATAAAATTATATGTAAAATGGTTATAGATAAACAAAAAATTTTATTGGCTAAAGGCGGTTATAAAGGATTAGGGAATAATTATTTCAAATCTTCTACAAACCGAACACCATATAAAAAAACAAAGGGATTATTAGGGGAAAAAAAATTTATATATTTAGAATTATTATTATTAGCAGATGTTGGGGTAATAGGTTTACCAAATGTTGGAAAATCAACTTTTGTAAATATAATATCATCAGCTAAACCTAAAATAGATACATATCCATTTACAACAATCAAACCTCAACTTGGTACAGTATATATTGGGGAGGGAAAATTTATAATTGCAGATATTCCAGGTATAATTAAAAATGCTTCAAAAGGTTCTGGATTGGGTTATAGATTTTTAAAACATATAAAACATTGTAAATTGTTATTATTAATGATAGATATTAAATGTTTTAATAAATTAAATATTATTAAAAATATTCAAATTATTATAAATGAATTAAAATTATATAATCCTCAATTACTTAAAAAACCCTGTTGGTTAATTTTTAATAAAATTGATCTTATTAAAAAAAATGAAGATGAGAAAAAAAATATTATTAATGATATTGTTAAAAAAATAAATTGGAGAAATAAATATTATATTATTTCATGTTTAAAAAATAAAAACATAAATTTTTTATGTAATAAAATTATAAACTTTATAAAAACTATATAATTTATATTATATATTTAACTAATATTATTAAATTTATTTTGAAATATAATTTTTGAAACATTATTTATTTAAATGTTTTTAAATTAATGTTTCTTTTATACTTAAACGTATTTTCCCTTGATTATCAATTTCTATAACTTTAACAAAAATTTCTTGATTAATTTTTAAGTGATCTGATACTTTAATTATTCTTTTATTGGCAATTTGAGATATATGAACTAACCCCTCTTTTATTCCATTAATTAATAAAAAAGCACCAAAATCAACTATACGAGTTACTTTACCTTTATAAATTTTACCTACTTCAATCTCCTCAGTTATTTTATTAATTTTATTAATTGCAAAATTAATTTTTTCATAATTATTTGAATAAATTTTAATTGTACCATCATTTTCTATATCTATAATAGTATCAGTTTCTTCTGTAATAGCTTTTATTACAGATCCACCTTTTCCAATTAAATCTCTAATTTTATCTTTTTTAATTTTTATAATATTAATTTTAGGTGCAAATTTTGAAATTTTTTTTCTAGGTTTATTAATTATTTTAGACATTTTATCTAAAATATATAATCTTGCAATTTTTGCTTTATTTAATGTTTTTAATATAATTTCTTTGGTAATACCTTTTATTTTCATATCTATTTGTAATGAAGTTATTCCTTCATAACTTCCTGAAATTTTGAAATCCATATCACCTAAATTATCTTCTTCCCCTGTAATATCTGTTAAAATTATATCTTTTTTTTCAGTTTTTATTAATCCCATTGCAATACCAGCTATTGGGGATTTTATTGGAATACCTGCATCCATAAGAGCTAATGACGCCCCGCAAACTGAAGCCATAGAAGAAGAACCATTAGATTCAGTAATTTCAGAAACAATACGTATTGTGTAAGGAAAAATTTTAATATCTGGTATTATAGGTAATATTGATTTTTTAGCTAAACGTCCATGACCAATTTCTCTTCTTTTTGGTAAAAATAATGTACTAATTTCTCCTGTTGAATATGATGGGAAATTATAATGAAATATAAAATTATCAATTTTATTGCATATTAATTCATCTAAAGTTTGCGCATCTTTCATTGTACCTAATGTTATAATTACTAAAGCTTGAGTATCACCTCTTGTGAATAAAGCTGAACCATGCGTTCTAGGTAAAAAGTTAATATGAATATCTAAATCACGTATCATATCTTTTCCACGTCCATCAATTCTTTTATTTGTAAATATAATTTTTTCACGTAAAATTTGTCTTTCTATATTATTAAATATAATATTTATTTCATTATTTTTAATTATTTCTTTTTCTAAAACTAATGTATTTAAAATATTTTCTTTTATTTCATTAATTTTTATATTTCGCTCTTTTTTATTAATTATGTTATAAGCGTTAATTAATAATTTTTTTGATAAATTTAAAATTTTATTATTTAAAAAATTATTTATTTCAATATTATCCCATTTCTTTTTACAGTTTTTTTTAACAAATTCATTAATATTATTAATAATGATTTTTTGTTTTTCATGCCCATAAATAATTGCATTGAATAATATATTTTCATTAATTAAATTTGATTCAGATTCAATCATTAGAATTTCATTTGAAGTACCAGAAATTATTAAATTTAAATTACTTTTTTTTAATTGTTTAATTGTCGGATTTAATATATATTTATTATCAATATAACCTATACGTGCAGATCCAATTGGTGATAAAAAAGGAATATCTGATAATGTTAATGCTACTGAAGTACCTATTATTGAAACAATATCTGGGTTAATTAAAGGATTTAAAGAAAGAACTGTTGCAATTATTTGAATTTCACAGTTTAAATTTTTTGGAAAAAGGGGTCTAATTGATCTATCAATTAAACGAGAAATTATAATTTCATTTTCATTAGGTCTACCTTCACGTCTAAAAAAACTTCCTGGTATTTTACCAGCAGCATATAATTTTTCTTGATAATTTACTGTTAATGGTAAAAAAAAATGATCATTTTTAATAATCTTATTAGCTACAACTGTAACTAAAACAACAGTACCATCCATATCTATAATAACAGAGGCATTAGCTTGCCTTGCAACTAAACCTGTTGTTAATTTGATATTATTTTGACCATATTTAAATTCTAATTTATGAAATTTTATCAAAATACAATCCTTATTATCTAATGTATCGAATAATATTTAAAAATTTATAAATATTTTATATTTTAAAAGATTATTATTTTTTAAATATTTTAATAATTTTTTTTTACGCATTATCATTTTTAACAAACCTATACGACTATGTTTATCTTTTTTATTAATTATAAAATGTTTTTTTAAATTTTTTATTTTTTTATTAAATATATTTATTTGATATTCTATTGAACCTATATTGTTATTTTTTTTAATAATATTCATTTATACCTTAATAAATTTCAATTTATATTATATTATATTAATATTTTAAATTAATTTTATTTTATTTATTAATTTTTGAATACATATATAAATTATTTTTATAAGATTTATCATAAATAAAAATTAAATTTGGAGTAAATTTCATATTTAAATTTTTCTTAATTATATAACGTATATATTTAGAATAGTATTGTAATTTTTTAATTTGTTGTTTTTCTGTAATTTTTATATTTTTATTTAAAATACAATTTAATATAGTAACATAAATTTTAATATTTATTAAATCAGATGATATTATTATATTTGTTATTGTGTATATAAATTTATATGAATTTTTTATTTTTTGTTGTAATATTATAGAAATACTTTTATATATTTTTTGTTTAATTTTTTGAATACGTATTTTTTTTACCATAATATTATTTAAAAATAAATTTTAAAATTTTATTATAAATATTTTTAATTATTAAATATTAATTAAAATACTTCAAATTTATCATTTATTTTAAAATCGCTAAAATTTTTAATATAAATACCACATTCCATACCTTTATTAACTTCTTTAACATTTTCTTTAAAACGTTTTAATGATTCTATTTCTCCTATATGAATTATTTTATTGTTACGTATAATTCTAATTTTATTTTTATTTTTAATTGTACCATATGTTATTAAACAACCTGCAATAAAACCTAATTTTTCAAATTTAAAAACATTAAGTACATTAGCTAATCCGATTATTTTTTTATTATTTTTATATATTAATAAATCAATTTCTTTTTTTATATCATTAATTAATGTATATATTATAGAATAAAAACGGATATCTATTTTTTTAATAATTGATATTTTTTTAATATCGTGTTCTATTAATACATTATAACCTAATATAATTGCATTATTACTTAATGATAATATTAAATCTGTTTTTGAAATATTGCCTACTCCTAAATTAATAATATTTATATTTATATTTTCATTTGATAATTTTAATAATTCTTCTTTAATTACCTCACAAGAACCTAAAGTGTCTGATTTTAATATAATATTAATTATAAATATTTTATTTTTTTTAAAAATTCCTTCTTTTTTTAATATATTTAATTTATCTTGTTTAATATTTTCTTTTTGGTCAATAAAATTATTTATATATTTATTTTTATTATTTAAAAAAAAAACTTTATCACCAATTTTTGGAACAATAGGGAATCCTATTATCTCAATTGGTATAGAATATTTAATTATATTTTTTTTTTTACCAAAAACATTATATATTGATTTTATACGACCATATTTAAAATTATATATAATAATATCATTTTTTTTAATAATCCCTTGTTTTAATAATACAGTAACAATAGGACCTTTACCTTTATCATATAAAGACTCAATAATAATACCCTTTGATATTTTTTTTTTTTTTTCTTTTAATTCCAATATTTCTGATTGTAGTAAAATTGATTTTATTAAACTATTAATTCCAATTCCAGTTATAGCTGAAATTTTAACAAATTGTATTTCTCCACCCCATTCTTCTGATATAATACCGTGTTGAGCTAATGTATTTTGAATATTATTAAAATTAATATCTGAATTAATTTTATCCATTTTATTTATTGCTATAATTAATGGTATATTTAATTTTTTAGAATATTTTATTGTTTCTATAGTTTGTGGCATAACCCCATCATCAGCTGCTATTACTAAAACTATAATATCTGTATTTTTAACACCTTTTTTACGCATAGATGAAAATGCTTCATGCCCTGGTGTATCAAAAAATGTTATTAAACCATATTTAGTATTAATATTATATACTCCAATATTTTGAGTAATTCCACCTGATTCTTGATAAACTAATTTTGTAGTTCTAATATAATCTAATAATGTTGTTTTTCCATGATCAACATGTCCCATTATTGTAACAATAGGTGTTTTTTTAATATAAATATTTTTAATATTTTTTTTTTTAATTATTTTATTATATAAAATTACTTTATTATTTAATATTTTTAAAAATAATAATAAATTTTTTTTTTTAATTGAATAATTACTTAATATTATTATTCTTAGTAATATTAAATTATATATTAATTTATCATATTTAATTTTTATTATATTTGATAATTTTAACAAAGAAATATCATTAAATATAATAATGTTAAATTTATTTTTTATATAATATTTAATATTTTTGTTTTTTGATAAAATTATATTTTTATATTTATTTACATTATAATTATAATCTTCATCATTATCATTATCATTATCATTATCATTATCATTATCATTATTATTATTATCATTTTTATTATTATTATTATTATTACTATTATTACATGCTAAATTTTTATATTCATTATATATATTTTTTTTTTTAGATTTTTTTTTTTTAATTATCATAATTTATATTTTTAAATTTCCTTTAAATTTTTTAAAATTTATAAATATTATTTTTTAATATTTTTAACTATATTTAAATTTTCATTATTTTTAAATAATTTATATTTTTTAATGTTAATATTAATTATTAGTAAATTTAAAAAAAAAAATATAGTTATTAAAAATAATATTATTTTATTTGTATTATTTTTTATTTTTTTTTTTTTAATATATATATTACTTTTTTTATTTTTAAATATAATTAAAATATTAATAACAATAGATACTATTATAAAAATTATTAATAAAAAACTATACATATTAATATTTCCTATAAATTTACATATATTTTAATAAATTATATATTTGATTATTTTATAATTTTTAAATTTAATTATTTTTTAGAATTAAAATGAAAAATATATTAATGACAAATATAGGTTTTAAAAAATTAAAAAAAAAACTAAATTATTTTAAAAATATATTAAGACCTAAAATTATAAAAGAAATTATTAATGCAAGATTACATGGAGATTTAAAAGAGAATTCTGAATATATTGCTGCTAAAGAACAACAAAATTTTATCGAAAATAAAATAAAACAAATTGAGTTAAAGTTATCATTTTCTAAAATAGTTGATATAACTAAAATTCCTAATAACGGTATAGTTTCATTTGGTTCAACAGTTACTATTTTAAATTTAAATAATGGTAAAATTTTAAAATACCGTATAGTTTGTGATAATGAATCCAATATTAAAAAAAAATTAATATCAGTTTATTCACCTATTGCTAGTAATTTAATAGGTAATAAAATAAATGATTTATTATTTATTAAAACACCATCAGGAATAATTAAATATAAAATTTTAAAAATAGATCATATTTAATTTTATTGAAATATTTTAATTATATATTATATAATATATATAATATTTTACAATATATTACATAATTAATTAATTAATTAATTTTAAAAAATTTAAGAAATATTTTAAATGGAGTATTTAAAAATGAGAAAATATTTAATATCATCATCTATATTATCTGCTGATTTTTCAAGATTAGGTGAAGATACTGAAAAAGTTTTAAAATCTGGGGCTGATATGTTACATATTGATGTTATGGATAATCATTATGTTGAAAATTTAACATTTGGACCTATAATATGTAAATCTTTGAGAAATTATGGTATTATTGCTCCTATTGATGTTCATTTAATGATTAAACCAGTTGATAGAATAATACCTGAATTTATCAAATCAGGTGTAAATATTATATCTTTTCATCCTGAAGCTTCTGAACATATAGATAAAACTATACAAATAATTAAAAATTATGGTTGTAAAGTAGGTTTAGTTTTTAATCCAACAACATCATTAAATTATTTAAAATATGTTATCAATAAAATTGATATGATAGTTTTAATGTCAGTTAATCCAGGTTTTGGGGGTCAATTATTTATTAATAATATTTATAATAAAATAAAGGATACTAAAAAAATAATTGATAAAAGTGGGTATAATATCGATTTAGAAATTGATGGTGGTATCAATATTAATAATATTTCTAAAATTTCAAAATTAGGTGCAAATATTTTTGTTGTTGGTTCAGCAATATTTAAAGAAAAAGATTACAAATTAATTATAAATAAAATGCGAAATAAGATTAATTTACTTCATAAATAATATATATTAAATTTTAATATTAAATAAAAATTTTAATTTTCTAAAATTTTTATTTTCTTTTATTTTATTAATTAATAATAAATATTTTTTATTAAATATTTTATTATTATTATTATTTAAAAATTTTATATTAATTAAATTTTTAAATATTTTTTTAATTTTTTCATCATTTTTTTTAGTATAATTTATAAATTTTTTATAATTATCATTATCATTATTATTATTATATTTTAATTTTAAAAGTATAAATTTTATTTTTTTTTTAACTTTAAGTAAAATATAATTTATTTTTTTAATATTTTTAATATAAATATCACTATAATAATCATTATTTATATAATTATTTATTATATTATTAAATATTAACTTTTTAATGTTAAAATTTATTATATCAAATAATAAATTTTGTTTATTAAAAGATTTAATATTAATGAATAATTTACATAAATTATTATTATTATTATCATTACTACTACTACTACTACTACTACTATTATTATTATTATTATTATTATTATTATTATTATTATTATTATTATTATTATTATTTAAAATATAAATAATTTTATATAAAATACTTTTACAGATTATTTTAATATTATCATTTATGTTAAAAAATTTTTTTCTACAATCTAAAAATAATATTTTTTTAGGTTTTAAAATATTTTTATTGATAATTAATAATGCTCTAAGAAAAGTTATTTCAATACCAATTTTTTTATTAGGTGAATATAATAATTCCTTTCTACCATTTATAAAAATTTTATAATATAATTGTATTTCTTTTTGTGTTAAAATTTTAGATAATTTATATAAATTACATTTAATATCAATATATTTATCGTCTACATTTTTAGTTTTTAATAATTTTATTATAGATAAATTATGTAATAATGTTAAAATTTCAATTAAAAAATAATCCCAATCTATATTCATTGAGGATAATTTAGAAATTATTTCCATTATTTTTTTACTATTATTTAAAATAAGTGATTCTAATATATATATAAAATATTTATTATTATAAAATCCTAACATATTATTTACTTTGTCAATTTTAATTATTCCATTTCCTATAACAATAGCTTGATCAGTTAAAGTAAGAGCATCTCTCATACTTCCATTAGATGTATATGATAAAATTTTAACAGCATTAATATCATATTTTATTTTTTCTAATTTTAATATTTTAATTAATTGATAATAAATTTTTTTTTTTTTAATTGATTTTAGATGAAATTTAAAACAACGTGATAAAATTGTTTCTGGTATTTTATTTATATTAGTTGTTGCTAATAAAAATTTTATATGTTTTGGAGGTTCTTCTAAAGTTTTTAATAAAGCATTAAAACTATTATGAGAAAGCATATGAAATTCATCTATTATATAAATTTTAAAACGACCTTGCACAGGCATATAATGTATACTATCTAATAATTCTCTTGTATCTTCAACCCTTGTTTTAAAAGCTGCATCGATTTCTATAAGGTCAATAAAAGTATTATTATCTATTTGTTTACAATTATTACAAAAACCACATGGTTTATATGAAATACCATTAATGCAATTTAAACTTTTTGCTAATAATCTAGCAATAGTTGTCTTACCAATACCTCGTATTCCATGGAAAATATATGCATGATGTATACGATTTAATAAAAAACTATTTATTAAAGATATTATTACATGTTCTTGACCGATAACATCTTTTAAAAATTTAGGTCTCCATTTAAGCGCTAGTACTTGTTGTTTCAT